>CAYOMI010000001.1:0-45625 GCA_964405005.1 uncultured Planctomycetales bacterium
GGAGAATATTATGCGTTGGCGATTCGTTTACTTTTGGGCATGGCGCAATAAAGGGATATTCGTATCCTGAGCAGTTAGAAAGAATACTAAATGACAATAACTCTATTCATAAATTTATAGTATATAATCTGGGGATTTGCGGAGAAAACTCTTCTCAGTTAGCAAAGAGATTGCCTGGATATTTAGAAGAATACCGCCCGGACATATTAATCGTCTTAACCGGTCTTAACAACGGCTGGAATCTCGATAGTAATTATTTTTTATTTAAAGAGTCCGGTCTAAAGACGTTTGTTTGCCGGTTAGATGCTTTTCTTGCGAGGCTAAGGAGTTATAAACTTTTGAAAATAGGCATCGAAAATTTAAAAATAATTTCAACTAGAAAGCACCTGTTATCTTATGGAAAGTTAAGCAAGGTCCAGGTAGGTAAGAATGTATTTGACGAATCGAAAAGACGCTTTGAGTTAGGGAAATCCTATTGGGAAAGAAGGGATGCGGATTTTGCAATAAAGGAGCTCCAAAAAGCCATAGAAATAGACCCCACATTTTACGAAGCGCATCTTTACTTAGGATACTCCTATGATGCCCAGGGTAAATTTGAGTTGGCGGTAGCTACGTTTAAGAAAGCCATTGAATTAAACCCGAATTGCATTGAAGCCCATAAAGGACTCTGTAATACCTATTGGAAAACTGACAACCATAAGTTGGCATTAAAAGAAGCTCAAGAGGCTCTCAACTTAGATCCTGGCGATGAGTTGCTCAAGAAAATATTACAATATGGATTACCCAATAGAAAAGACGAAGTTTTATTCAACAGATTGTTGAGTTATGATTTACAAAATATAATTAAATTAGGGAAGGCGAAAGGAGCAAAAGTAATTTTGTTAAATTACCCTTTTTATGATTCCTATGATAAGACAAGAAAAGAAATAGGAAAAATGTATCAAATACCTTTTGTTGATAACGAAGGCGCATTCGTAAAACTGGCTCAATTCCATAATTATAGTCGTAAACAGTATTTTCGCGAAGGCGACTCCCATTGTAATAATAACGGTTATATGGTTATCGCTGAAAATGTTTACAGACAGTTAAAATCTGAAGTGTTGGAGTCAAAATGAAAATTGCGCTCATTCAATGCCCGGGGTGGGGCAGGGATTGTCCTCCATATACCGTCGCCCTTCTTTCGGCGTGGCTACGCAGGCAAGGTCACAAGGTGTTTGGTTTCGACCTGAATAACGCATTATACTGCAGCGGGCCGGATAAATATAAAAAGATGTGGGACGATAAAGACCTGTATTCTTTCTGGAATAACGAATCGTTGATTTCGCAATTCATTCGCGATAACGAACGGATGATAAAATTTCAGGTCAATTCTATTTTGGAAACACAGGCTAAGATTGTCGGATTTACCGTCCATTTTAGTTCTTTGCTTGTCAGTTTAGAGGTAGCCAAAAGGATTAAAAACTTGGATAAGGACAGAATTATTATCTTAGGCGGTCCGGATTGTTACAGGGAATTGAGGGGGCAAGAGATTATAAAAAAAGATGCGGTTGACATGGTAGTAGTTGGCGAAGGCGATATGGTTCTTTTGGAATTGGCCGAAATGATTGAAAAAAACAAAAACGTAGATTTTTGCCCGGGGACATTAATTAAGAAAGACGGTCAAGTTATCGACTGCGGAGAGAGAGAAGTTTTAAAAGATTTGGATCTTGTCCCTTTTGCCGATTATAGCGATTTCCGCCGCGATATCTTATCGGGATATTATAGACAGCCAGAACGCCTGGAGATATTTGACAGCAGGGGCTGTATTACGCGTTGCCATTTCTGCAGCGAATGGCAATTCTGGAAGATATACCGCACTATGAGCGGAGAAAGGATGTTCGAAGAAATAGCTTATCAGGTAAGGCGATTTCCGGGAGTAGATTATTTTTACTTCATCGGTTCTCTATTGAACGGTAACGCCAAGGCGTTATCCAGACTTTGCGATTTGTTAATCCGCAACGACTTAAAAATAAGATGGGCAGGACAGGCAATTATCAGGCCTGAGATGACCAAGGAACTTTTAGAGAAGATGGCTAAGGCAGGATGCGAATGGTTAGGTTACGGTATTGAGAGCGCTTCTCAGAAAGTGGTAGACAGTATGAACAAGCATTTTTTAATCTCGGATGCCGAAAGGGTCCTTAAGGATTCTCATCAGGCAGGCATAAACATCCAGGCCAACTTTATGTTCGGCATACCTACCGAGACAGAGGATGATTTTAAAGAGACCCTAGAATTTTTGAAAAGAAACAGAGAGAATATCGATTCTGTTTTAGCAAGTCAATCCTTTTGTGTTATAGATAAAGGGACCTATCTTCATAATCATGCCCAGGAGCTCGGCATTAAAAATGCCGACCATCACCTTTACTGGGAAACAAACGGTAATAATTATGCCGTAAGGTTCGGGCGCTATGAAGAATTCTGTAAACTGGCGCTTTCTTTGGGTTTACCGGAGACCTCCGGCGTGCTAAGGACGAAGCCTGACAAATGGGTGCTTTTGGGCGACTATTACTTATTTAAAGAAGACTATTCGCAGGCAATGGAATGTTTTAAAAAATCCCTGGAACTTGAGTCCTGTAATGACGCTACCCTAGAAAAAATAAAACGATGCCAGAAGGAATTAGAAAGGTCCGGGCGATGTGCCTCTTCTGTATTGTCTTCAGGAACAAGCAATCTAAAGAGAATTGGAGAAACATCTTCTGAGGATTTTAAAGGTAAGCAAGAGAAGAATACAATTGCGCTCACTACAAAAAGTGATCCCGGAGATCTCTATAAAGGCCTAAATGAGACTCAAAATAAGATTAAGGAAGCGCTTCTGCGCCTTGGCTTAGAAGATAAATTACACAATTATCTTCTCGTGGAGCAGGAAAAGGAGGGACGACAGGAGTATGTTTCCGGCTATCCGTATTGGTTGACCATTGACCCCGCAAATTTTTGCACCTTAAAATGCCCTTTTTGTCCTACCGGTCAGGGCCGAGGTTCGCGGGTCAAAGAGATATTATCCTGGGATAATTTTAAAAAAGTAATGGACGAACTGGGACGCTATTTAGTCCATATAGATTTTTGCAATTGGGGCGAGCCGCTTTTGAACAGAGATATTTACAAAATGGTCAAATATGCCAAACAGCACGGCATAGATACAAAAATAGATTCAAACTTTAACCAATTTAGCGAAAAAGACGCCGAAGACATGATTTTATCCGGATTAGATAAATTAATTGTCTCCCTAGATGGAGTAACCCCGCAGACGTATTCTAAGTACAGGGTTGGCGGAGATTTTAAGCGGGCAATGGGTAATCTGAAGTTATTGCTTAAAAAAAGGAAAGAATTAAATAAGTCCCATCCCTATATCTCCTGGCAATTCTTGGTATTTAGACATAATGAGCATGAAATAGAAGAGGTCAAAAAGATTGCCAGTGATTTGGGCGTTGACCACGTCGGCATAACCAAAGCGTTTATCGGTGATAAAGACTGGATTCCCCTGAATGAAGAATACAGCCGTTACCAAAAGAAAGAGATTAAGGATGGGTATACCTCAGAACATTTTAAGCCTTCCCAAGATAAGACATGCAATTGGCCGTGGGAGGCGATAGTTATAAACCCAAACGGTTCGGTTTCCGTTTGCTGTTCGGTGGAAGACGAAAAAGACGACTTCGGTAATATCTTTAAAAATTCATTTAGAGATATCTGGAATAACGAGAAATACAGGATAGCGAGGAGATATATCAAAGAGAGAGAGGCGATTGATACTGTAAATAACAATATTTGTATTGGCTGTAGACACTTAGGATTAATTAATCTGGATATCCTATCTTGCCACTCATTCTTTAGTTGTCCTGGCAAAAAATGAAAAAATTGTTATTTATATTAGTCTCTTTGCTAATCGGAATAGGATTTACCCTAATATCTCTAGAGTTATTTCTACGGATAAATCCGAAATTTGGATATAATTACAGTTCTTGTAATTTCAAAAATAAAGATATGACAAGGTTTAAAGATCATAACTTTGGATATCTTCGTCCTTCAGCGTTGTTGGGTTATGAAATGATTCCCAACTGCCACAGCGTTTATCTGCCCATACCCACAAATTCTTATGGGTTAATAGGGAAAGAGTATAAACTGAAAAAAGAAAAGAATACTTTTCGTATTTTGCTCCTTGGCGATTCAATCGCTTGGCAAGATTTTTCTAGGCAGTCCTTAGAAGGATTCCTGAATAGCGGCCCTTTATTGCATTCGAAATATAAATTTGAAATTTGGAACGCAGGAGTGCCCAGTTATGATGTGCGGCGTTACTATCTGTATCTAAAATATAGGGGATTAAGTTTTAAACCCGACATGGTGGTTATTTTCTTTTTTATGAATGACCTGCATCCTGATTTAAACATTTATTATAAAACTAAAGATGAGGTTATTTCGTATGACTTTCCTCTTTCGGAAATATCCCAGAGGCGTATTATAAATCCATTTCTTATGAAACACTCTTTTCTGTATCGTTTCATAGTTTTAAGTCTGAATGCCCGTTTATTAAATAAGAAAAAAGAACAGCAAGGCGTTAATCCACAAGAAGAATGCGGAAGATACTATTTGCGGGTTATAAAAGAAGTGTGCGAAAAAAATAAAATTCCTCTCTTTATAGTATTTTTCCCTTATCTTAAGCCGCTGGATGAATATAGAGGGTACCAGATTGAGGAGTATAAAAGTATCTGCAAGGTAATAAAAGAGTCAGAAGTTAACTGCCTGAATTTATATGAAGCCTTATCTAGTAGAGACTTACGCAGTTTAAGGGATAGGAAAGAAGATGATGTGCATCCCAGCCGCGAAGGGCATCGTCTTATTGCCACGCTAATTTACAATTATCTGTTAGATAATTTTTTTAATTGTGAGAAAACAACACATTAATAAACTGATAAATTTAAGTCTTCTATTAGGCGGCTTGATACTTTGTTTAGCTTTAGCAGACCTTTTCTTTCGATTATTTCCTGCGTATGGCTTCAGATATAATTTTAGCCAGTTTGTTATGGAAAATAACCCGACAGACAGGGCAATGAATAGAAATAGAGATTATCGTAAGCATAGGCCTTCGTCCATCTTGGGCTATGAGTTAGTTCCTAATTCGGTACCTGAAGTCAATTCTTTTGGCATGGTAGGCAGAGAGCACAGACTAGAGAAAGACAAAGATACCTATCGGATATTAGTCCTCGGGGATTCAATTACAGAGCATAATTGGTATGTGGAGAAGCTCGAAGATAAATTAAATAATTCTAATCCGAAATTAGACCATAAGTTCGAGCTCTGGAATGGAGCTGTTATGGGCTATCAAGTAAATCAATACGCAGCTTATCTGAAGCATAAGGGGCTAAGATACCGCCCTGATATGGTTATTATAGGTTTCTGCCTGAACGATTTTGACACCCAGTATTGGGTTTTTTATAAAGATAAAAAAGGATTCACTATATTTTATAATCCCGCCCGTAAATTATCGAAGATACTCCCTTTAAATACATTCCTTTTTAAGCATTCTTATCTCTACCGCTTTTTGTTCTTGAGGATAGAAAATTTATTATCGAATCCTAAGGAAAAATTCCCCGAACCCAAAACAGAAGGGCTTTATTATCTAAAAACAATAAAAAATATTTGCCAGGAGAAAAAAATCCCGCTTTTGGGGGTTATTTTTCCTTATCTTAAACGCCTAGACGAATATCGCGATGATGAAATGGATAGATACAAAGAGATGATTGAGGTTTTAGATATTTTAAATATTGAATACATAGATTTACATAAATATTTACCTGAAAAAGATAGGTATGCCTTGAGGAGAGATAGAAATGACTACTCTCATCCTTCTATCGAAGGTCACGAAATTGCAGCTAATATAATTTATAATTATCTTCGCGAAAGTTATTTTAAAAACCGCTGAAGATTGATTTAGGATATTCAAACATGTTTAAGCAAAAAATTTTATTAATTTTATGCGCTTTAATAGTTATATTTTTATCTCTTGAAATTTCGTTGCGTGTCGCCGGATTTTTATACTATTTTTATAAAATAAATAACAAAACACTAAATTTCAGCGGAAAGAATACAATTAGAATTTTATGCTTGGGCGATTCATTTACCTTCGGCGTAGGCGCAGAAAATGGAAATGATTACCCCCGTCAGTTAGAACGATTGCTTAATGAAAATTGCCAAGATAAAAAGTTTATTGTTTATAATCGAGGAATTCCCGGACAGAATTCTTCCATGGTTTTGAAAAGATTGGTCCATAATATTAATACATATAGACCCGATACAATTCTTCTTTTAATCGGTTCAAATAACAGAACTGTTTTGGAAGACAGCAATTATTATCTATGTAAAAAAGCAGAAACCGGCAAAATAATAAATTTTTTCCTAAAGTTAGACATTGCCCTGAGCAAATTACGGACTTATAAGCTGCTCAGGATTGTCACGCTAAATTTAAAAAATAAATTTAAATCAATAACCGACTCCTTCGATATCACGGGCAAAAAAAATTTTGAAGAATCCACAGAGAATTTAAATAAAGTCTTTATTGGCGATGCAGATAAAAAAGAAGACTACCTCGGCGCAGCGGAAACTCTTTACATAGAAAGAAAGTTTAGCGCAGCAGAAAAAATGATAAAAGAAATGCCAGAAAATTATAAGCCAGAAGATAAAAGAGTGTGTTTTCTTTTGAGCAACATATATTGCGAACAAGAGAGATATGACTTGGCACTTATTACCATGGAAGAATACATTAAAAATAACCCCAAGGATCCAGTTGCACTTTTTAATCTCGGAAGGATTTATTATAAGCGGGGGAGAACAAGTCCTATAGCTAAGGAAGAAAATTTTGAGCAGGCTACCAGATTATTTGAAGAATCACTCCCCTATATTGACTCGCATAATTTATTGCTGAAAGGAGAAGTCTATTTTAATTTAGCCCAGCTATATCTTGATAAGGGAGAAAAAGAAGTAGCCATAAAAATGATGGATGAAGCTTTAAAATATCGACCCGACAATAGCGTATTTCGCCAGTTTAGAAGGGTGATATTAGAACCATTTCTTAGTTCAGAAGAGAATGAAATTTTTGACAAAGTGTTATATTACGATTTAGGTAGCATAATTAACTTATGCCGTTTATACAATGTCACGGTAATCCTTTTGAATTATCCTTCAGAAAATCAAAATAGCATAAGAAAAGAAATTGCGGATAAGTATAAAGTTCCCTTTATAAATATCGGTTCTGGGTTTGCCGAATTATTATCCAATGGATATAATTATAAAGATTTATTTTCTAACGATATAACTCATCCTAACGCAAACGGTTATAGAGTTATGGCCGAGACTGTTTTTGAAGCATTAAAACAGCAAATATAAGCATTGCGATGAAAATTGCACTTATTCAATGTCCGGTTTGGGGAACCTACGATCCGCCGCTTGCCTTAGCTCAGCTTTCTGCCTGCCTGAAAAAGGAGGGACACGAAGTTTATGTCTTAGACTTGAATATTCAGCTGTATCTTAATCGTAAAGAGAATTATAAGAATATGTGGGCTTGGGAACAATGCGGTTTTTGGTACGAACCAGCCCATGTCTCAAAATTTTTTGCCGATAATCAGGATGTTATAAATCAATATGTAAATCTCATCCTGAAGAATAATCAAAGACTTATCTGTTTTTCCGTGACTACTTCATCCCGGCTTGCCAGCCTGGAGTTAGCGAAGGCAATAAAGAAAGAGAATAAAGACGTAACCATTATTTTTGGAGGCACATTATTTTTTGAAAAACATTGGATAGAGTCGGTATTGAATGAAGGCGTAGTGGATATCGTGGTACATGGGGAAGGGGAGGTTACTCTTACCGAGCTGGTAAGTTTACTCGAGGAAAAGAAGCCGCTTGATTCATGCCTCGGCGTGTCTTTTAAAAACGGCAACAGGATATTTAATGGCTCTCCCAGGCCATTTATTGCAAATTTAGATGACTTGCCATTTATGGATTTCTCCGGTCTTCCTTTGAGCAATTACGATGACGCCGGGCACATCCCTTTTTTGGCTAGCCGAGGGTGCATTCAGCAATGTGTATTTTGCAGTTCGAGGGTATTTTGGCCCGGCTACAGGCGAATGAGCGGACAAAGAATTTTTGAAGAAATAGCATTTCATAAAAATAGAGACAATGAATTGGGGCACATTGATTTTTTGGATCTGATGTTTAACGGCGATATAAAAGCGCTGAGTTCATTTTGCGATCTAATAATTAATTCAGAATTAAAGGGTAATATATGCTGGGTAGCTAACGTTATCATCAGGCCAGAGATGACTCCAGAGCTTTTGAAGAAGATGAAAGGGGCGGGCTGTAAGCACCTAATTTACGGTATTGAGTCGGGTTCGCAAAAGGTGCTGAATCTAATGAAGAAACGTTACCAGATAGAGGATGCCGATGCTGTAATCAGGGCCACTCACGAAGCGGGGATAGTGGTAACCGCCAATTTTATGTTCGGATTTCCCGGAGAGGAAGAAGGCGATTTTATCAAGACCTTAGATTTTATCAAAAGAAACGCCAAATATTTAGATAGGGTTTATCCAAGCAGGACCTTTTGCGCCTTAGAAGAATTCAGCTATTTACATACCCACCTGGAGGAATTTAGCATCAAACTTAACCCCCCTAATCATCTATATTGGGAATCAGCCGACAATAAAAATATTTATCCCGAACGCCTCAGGCGTTGCGAAGAATTTTGTAAATTGGCCCTGTCTCTGGGGATTGAGGTAGCCAGCGGCGTGCAAACCTCGGTTGAACTCGACCGCTGGTTTAATTTAGCGCATTATTATGAACACAGGAAAGACGTTAAAAATGCGCTTGATTGTTATTTGAAATATTATGAATTGGAACCCAAAAATAAAATAGTAGCAGAAAGGATTATTGACTATTCTGCTGAAATAGAGAAGACCAAAATGGGGCTAAACTTAGACTCGGATTTTTTGGCGAAATTCGCAACAGTTGTTAATGCGATTAATTCTAACAGCAAAAGCGATTTATCACCAACAAAAAAATTAGAAAAAATTGGAAGAGAAAGAAGCATCGCTATAGTGAAAGCTGAACAGAGAGACAATTCGCTACTCAATGACCTCGAATATAACAATAAAGTACCCGTCCTACATTCTACGCCCAAGGCTTTTTTTCTGCAGGCTTCAGGTCCGTGTAATTCCAGTTGCACATTTTGCTCTCGCGGTAACGACTATGAAATGTTTGACCTAGAAATATACAGAAAGCGATTTGAGCAGAAAATAAACTTTCATCTTTCCAGGGCCGAACAGATCATCTTTACCGGCTCGGGAGAATTTCTGCTTTTGCCCGAAGCCGAAGAGATTTTAGATTATTTCGATATCACCTTTCCGCACGTAAATAAGATGTTTTCAACCAATGGCTCAAGCTTGACTCCGAAGATATGCAAAAAGATAGCCGCAAGCAGAAGTAAATATACCATACATATATCCCTGCATGCTTCTAATAGCAAACTATACAAGGTCCTTACCCGGACGGATAACTTTTATAAGATTTTAGGACAAGCAAAATACCTGCTTGAGATTCGCAAAGATACGGGAAACCCGGCAATCTACCTGATATTTGTAGCCACAACCTTAAATATCGAAGATTTACCTAATTTTGTTAGGCTGGCCGCTCATTTAAAAGCAGATAAAGTAATCTGTTATTATAACTATATATATGTTCCCGCCCAGAAATATCTATCCTGTTTTTTCAAACAGGAACTTACCAATCAAATGCTTGATGAGGCGGAAAATATAGCTAAGCAGTTAAATGTAAAGATTGATTTGCCCCCAAGATTCGGTCAGGAGAAATACCACATTTTAGGTATTTGCCGGGAAGCCTGGGGTCAGATTATGTTTAATCTTGAAGGCCACATTTTGCCCTGCGATGCTTCTGAAGATTGTGATGAAACCCTGGAAGGGGTTAAATGGTTCAGGGATGCCTGGAACGGCGTTTATTATCAAAACTTAAGAAAATCTTTAGTCGATGGCACAAGCGACTGTTTTAAATATTGCTTCCGGGCGAATCCGCAAGCAGTTAATGATTTTCGTTCTCATGTCATTCGCCGCGGGAAGAAAGAATCAGAGATAAATATTTTATGGGGAGATAATTTTTGATAAATTATTATGTGTAATAGTTGCATATCAGTATTAAAACAAAATTATTTCGAAGGCGCCCTACTTGAAAAGAAGAGTTTTTATATTAATAAAGAACTCAATAAATTGGAAACTCAAGAAAAGAGGATAGTGTTAAAATCTAACCCTGTAAACTTGATGATTATCTTGACAAGGCGATGTAATTTAAAGTGTATTATGTGCCCGCGAATTCACGAAGAAAAGATTGCTTTGCCGTTAGAGTTAGTCGGGAAGCTCTACCCCCTTTTTCCCTATTTAGAATGGATTGATTGGCAGGGCGGAGAGGTTTTTTTGGTAGATTATTTTAAAAAATTATTTTTGGAAATATCTAACCGCCAACCTCATATATTGCAACATATAACCACTAACGGCTTACTTATAGATAAAGAATGGGCCGAAATTTTTTCACAATCGAATGTCGATTTACTGTATTCAATAGACGGCGTTACCAAAGATGTTTATGAATACGTAAGAACTGGAGCAAGGTTTGATGATTTGATAAGAAGTTTAGAGCTAATAAATGAATTCAAAGAAAAACGCGGTAACTATAATAGGTTAGAGATGACCGCGGTAGTTATGAAGTGTAATTATAAGAATTTGTCTCTATTCCCGGATTTCTGCAAAAGATATAATTTTAATTCTTTGACGTTGAATTTTTTACAACCCGAAATAATTCCTGAACAGGATATCCTTATTAACCCAGACCCTGAAGCCATTTCTTATTTAAGGGTAATCATCCCCCAAATTAAAAATACATGTAAAGAATATAATATCGAATTTAAATGTATGTTCGAATCCCGCCTTATAGATTCTCAACAACACCCTTTGGACAAAAATATTAAGGCGGATCCGTATGATTGCATTTATCCTTGGACAAGAATTCACGTTCAACCCGATGGTAAAGTCTATCCCGCGTGTCAATGTAGTTTAAGCATCGGCGATCTTAAAAATAACACTTGGGAAGATATCTGGAATGGGCATACGATGCAATTGTATCGGAATTTAATTTTTAACGGGCGAAGAGAAGAAATTTGTTCTCAGCAATGCCTTATTTATCCCCCTGATTAGAGTCAATTTTGCCATGGAACCCAAAGTACGCTTTACCTGGAACATGCTTTATGACTGTAATTACCGTTGTAGCTATTGTTTTTTTGAGGGTAAATGGCAGGAATATAGAAAGAGAAATATATATCTTTCTCCGGCAGAATGGCTGGAATACTGGAAAGCAATCCGTGATAAATATGGGCCGCCCTATCTTAATATTACTGGCGGAGAGCCTTTCATATATCCTAATTTCATTGAAATAATAAATAAGCTTTCGCAAATCTGTTACCACGTAGATATATCCAGTAATTCCTCCGGCGATTTAAAAACGTTCGTAGAACAAATAGATCCACAGAGGGTTTCTTTATCGCTTAGTTTCCAGCCCCAGTTCGATATATTAGAAGATTTTATTGAGCGGGTTATTTTCATAAGGAATCATAAATTTGAAGGTTGCTTGAATTTTGTGGCATATCCGCCCTTTCTGAAAGATATAAGGGCCTATAAAGATAAGATTAATTTCATCGGAGAGAATTTGAAGATTATTCCATTTTTTGGCATATACGGGGGGCGGACATACCCCGGCGCATATACTCAGGAAGAGAAAGAACTGGTTGGGATCAGCGAGGCTTGGTTTGCAAAAGTTCGAAAAAAGGGATCGCTGTGCCATGCGGGCCAGAAGGCCGCGCTTATTTTTCCTGATGGCAAAGTAACCAGGTGTGGGCAGGTCGGGGAAAATATGCTTTTGGGAACTTTTTTTGATCCGGATTTCAAGCTTTTAGACAACCCCTTGCCTTGCGATGCCGAATTTTGTCCCTGCGATGAGGATAAAGTATTACCCACGGATGGCAATGACAGCGCTACGGCGAAAGTTTTAGAAAACAAATCAGAAACGGAACCCAAAATACAATCAGAGGGGGAGCCTAAAAGAAGTATATACTTCACCTGGGATATCCATTATAAATGTAATTTCCGCTGTCCTTATTGCTGGTTTTTTAGAGGATGGGCCGAAGGGGCCAGGCGCAATATATATTTTGCTCCGGAAGAGTGGATGAAACACTGGAAGAGGGTTTACGATAAATACGGGAAAGTTCATATAGAGATTACAGGAGGAGAGCCTTTTCTCTACCCAAATTTTATTGAACTTATAAAATTACTTTCCGATGTTCACTCTGTTAAGGTTACGACCAATATGTCGGGAGATATCGAGACTTTTGTCAGAGAGATTGATCCGAAAAAGGTAATTTTAGACCTTAATTTCCACCCCTTGTTTAGCGATATAGATGCGTTTATGAAAAAGACCTTACTTTTAAAAGATGCGGGTTTTAAAGCCGGCGTCTGTTATCTTGCCTATCCGCCGCAGATGACAAGGATAAATATGTTCAAAGAGCGCTTTGAAGAGAACGGTATTAATTTTGCCCTCGCCGCGTTCTGGGGCGAATATAGAGGCAAGAGATATCCGGAAAGTTATACGCCGGAAGAGATAGAATTCATCCGCCCGTTTCTGGGGGATATTGATAGGATTGTCTATCATCTAAAGGGCGAAAGCCCCAAAGGCAAGTTGTGCAATGCGGGATATAAATACGCAGTTATCCAGGCCGATGGGAAAGTAATCAGATGCGGGCAATTAGCGGATAAAATAATAAGTAACTTTTTGCACGAAGACTTCCATCTTTTAGATAAAGCTGAACCTTGCGAAGCTGAGCATTGCCCCTGCAATGAGTATGTGAATCTTAGCAACTAGAGATTTATCGTTATATTTTAGGAAGATTACAAAGCGAAATGATGGAATTCAATTGGGACATTCATTATAAATGTAATTATAGGTGCCCTTATTGTCCGTTTTACGGAAAATGGCAAGAAGTATCGCAGGCGAGCAGGTATTTTTCTGTAGAAGAATGGATATCTGCATGGAGGAGGGTCTATAAGAAATACGGGACCGTGCGTATTATCATGGCCGGAGGAGAACCGATTATCTATCCTTCTTCATTCGCCCTAATTAAAGAATTATCGAGAATGCACCAACTCGATGTAGTTACTAATCTTTCGTGTTCAAAAGAGGTATTATCTGATTTAATCGGTCAACTTGATGATTCGCATAAATTATCTTTGAGTGCCAGCTATCAGCCGCTATTTACAAGTTTTGAACTTTTTCTGGAGAAAATATTGATTATAAAAGAAAAGGGCATCCTTGCCGGGATAAACATTGTAGCGTACCCCCCCGCATTGAAACTGTTAGGCTATTTCAAAGATGAATTCAAAAAAAACGGCTTTAACATAGTAATCTTGCCTTTTAGGGGAGAATACGGCGGAGTTATCTATCCTTATGGATATACAGCTGAAGAGGCCAGTATGATTTATGATCTGGCTGCCGATTTTCCAATAAAACAGCAGGAACAGCTGGAACAATTCATGCATCCGAATAAATCCAAGGGGAAACTTTGTTATGCCGGACAGAAATACGTGCATATTGGCTGTGATGCCCAAGTATACAGATGTAACACAGGCGAGCAAAGGATAGGTTATTTTTTCGACGAAAAGCTCACCTTTCTGGAACATCCTTTGGTTTGCGAACAAGAAGTTTGCCCTTGCGAATTTAGGTGGCTGGTAAAGGATAATTGACGGGAAATGGACTATTTTTTTGATTGCAGCCCATATTAATTATGTATTCTGAATCTAAAAAAGATTCCGGCCTTTTTTTAAATAACAAAGAGATTAATGCGGAAGAGACGAAGGAACGCAAGATAACCCTGGAATCCAAGCCTTTGTTACTGGGGATTATAATCAATGATTGGTGTAACCTGGATTGCATTATGTGCCTGGACTCAAGGCATAAAAATCAATACGCTTTATCCGTGCCTGCCTTATGGAAAATCAAGGAATTATTGCCTTATCTTGAAAGAATAGATTGGCAGGGAGGAGAATTTTTTCATTTAGATTATATGAAGGAAATATTCCTGTTTATGAAGGGTTATCCCCATATAAGGCACACCATCACTACAAACGGTTTACTATTAAATGAAGAATGGATAGAATTACTGCTCAATTTAAATACGGCGGTGACTTTTTCTATTGATAGCCCCAGAAAAGAAACATACGAATATATACGCCGGGGCGGCAGTTACGATGAATTGATAGAGCGCCTCAATTTAATTATTGACTTAGAGCAAAAATATAAAAAGAGACTAGAAAGATACCTTACCGTCGTTGTTATGAAGTCTAATTACCTCCATTTAGCTGAATTTGTTGAGTTCGCAAAAAAATATGGATTTAGTTCTGTGTTTTTTTCTCCTGTGAGACACCTGGAAAATGAAGAAAACATTTTTAAGCATATTAGTGAAGATACCCAAAAATACCTTAGTAGGATTATGAGCGAATTGAAATCTCGTTTCGCTGAAAGCGGCATAGAATTTAAGTGTAATCTACCGGAGTCCCATAAGAGGCCGGATGTTGTTCAGGGCGGATTGCCGATAAAGAAGGAAGGGGATTTATTATGCGATCTCCCCTGGAAAGGGATGTTCATCTGTGCTGAAAGAAATGGCGATATTGTTCCTGACTGCTGGTGTTTACAGCCAATAGGTAATATCTTCCAGAATACTTTGCTGGAAGCCTGGAATAGCCAGAAAATGCAGGAATATCGCAGAAGAATAGCCGCGTACGATATGGGGCTGTGTAGCGAATGTTATGCGCAAGACCAATATATCAGGTCTTTTTAAATGATTAAACCGCCGCCCGATTTTAGAAGGGGTATCGCTCCGCATAGGGTATTTTTTAACTGGGAGGTTACTTATAAATGTAATTATAACTGTTCGTATTGCAGTTTTGGGGGTGCCTCTAAGAGAAAAGAACCGCGGCCCACCGTTTATCCCGGCATAGATAAATGGTTTCAGGCATGGCACAGTATATACCAAAGATACGGCAGTTGCGAAATACATTTTGCTGGCGGCGAACCTTTTGTCTACCCTGAATTTATGGATTTAATCGAGCAGTTATCCGAAATCCATACGATGGAATTTTCTACAAATCTTTTTTGGGATCCCGATGATTTTATAAAGAGAATAAGACCCGGCAGAGCGCGTATAGGCGTAAGTTTCCATTCCGAATTCGTTGATTTTGATACCTTTTTTTTAAAGGCGTTAAGCCTTAAAGGGGCGGGTTTTGAAGTTTGGGCAAATTATGTTGCCTACCCCCTGTTTATGGAAGGCATGGATAAATATAAGAAAAAATTCGAAGAATCCGGAATATCGATGTCTATTTTGCCTTTTAAGGGCAAGTATGACGGAAGGGAATACCCCGAAAGTTACACCCGGCAGGAAAGAGAGTGCCTGAGGAAACTCGGCACATCCAGTTGGACAGAGAAAACCCTGGATTTCGCTTTTGATAAAGAGAAAGGCAATGTTCGCGATAAGCTGTGTCACATGGGACAGATGTATGCAAAGATACACCCCGACGGCGAAGTTTATAACTGCTGCGCGGAAAACGCCTTAAGGTTAGGTAATATTATTGATGGCACGTTCTCTCTATTGGAGGAACCGTTTTTCTGCAAACAAAGCAATTGTCCCTGTTGGAGGGCTATGGTCGTGGGGAATGCGGGTTATTGGCTGGAACATTGGCCGGTTCCTCCCGATGCAAGATATAATAACACGTAGCTATTTACAGAGTTAAAGCGGAGAAGGCCGTTTTGGACAATCAGATTTTATTCTCTTGGGATATTCATTATGTTTGTAATTACCGCTGTCCCTACTGCTGGTTTGACGAGATATGGTGTGACTTAGCGAAACAAAATAAATATTTGCCTATAGGAAAAATAATAGAAGCATGGGAGAAGATTTATATAAATTATGGTCCTGCGCGTATTGCGGTTTTAGGCGGCGAGCCATTTATCTACCCCCGCTTTAAGGAATTAATCAGAGAGTTATCCAGAATGCATTTTTTGGAAATTACTTCTAACCTATCCGTTAAATTAGATTACTTTATGGAAGAAATAAATCCTCCGCGGGTAAGCGTTACCGGCACATTCCATCCCCTGTTTGCTGATTTCGACAACTTCATTAAAAATGTCTTGCCCTTGAAGGAAAAGGGCACCTGTCACCAGATATGGTACGTGGCTTATCCGCCTCAAATTAAGCTAATGCAGTATTACAAAAAGAAATTCGATAAATATAAAATTCCGGTTTCAGTAATGACTTTTTGGGGAAATTGCCACGGCATAAGATATCCTCAGGGTTATACAAAAGAAGAAAAGGATATTATTGCGCCGTATCTTGGCGAAAGGGGAGGAGAAGAGTTTCAATTGAAGCCTAAAAAGACAAAAGGGAAATTATGTCGTGCCGGCCAGGCATATGCTGTTATCAAAGCAGGCGGTCTGGCATACAGATGCAGCGAGAGTTGCCTTGAGCCGATAGGCAATTTTTTTAGCAATAATTTTAAATTGCTGAAGGAGCCCCGGCCCTGCGAATCTGAATTTTGCCCCTGTAATGAATGGCGCTTTTGTTAGTTAAACCAGAAAAGTCTGCCGTTTAAAATAGAATAAAAAGAAAGATGGAAAGGGAGAAGATAACAAGTAAAATCTCATTTAGCTGGGACCTTCATTATGTTTGTAATTACCGCTGTCCATATTGTTGGTTCCACGGCAAATGGCAGGGGCTGATTAATCAGAATAAATATTATCCCCTCCCGGAATTATTAAAAACGTGGAAGGTTATCTACAGGAAATACGGTTCCGCGTGCATTAAGATTATAGGCGGCGAGCCATTTATCTATCCGAATTTTACTGAATTAATAAAAGAATTGTCGCAGGTCCATACTATTTGGATTGCGAGTAATTTATCTACGGACATAGACGACTTTGTAAGGCAGATTAATCCCGCTAATGTCAAAGTAAACCCGACCTTCCATCCTTTGTTTGCCGACTTCGGCAGATTTATCAAGAAATTATTACTTTTAAAAGAAAACGGCATAGCAGACCTTGTGACTTTTCTAGCTTATCCGCCTCAGATTAAACTGATAAAGTATTATGCGGATAAATTTAATGAGTATGGGATTCCGCTTTCAGCAATGACTTTTTGGGGGCAATATAATAAGACCAGCTATCCCCAGGGCTATAGCGAAGAGGAAAAATCTCTTATCGCGCCATATCTGTCAGGCGAGGAAGAAGAAAAATTTCAATTAGAACCTAAAAAGGTACAGGGAAAATTATGCCGCGCCGGGCAAGTGTATGCTGCTGTCCAGGCAGATGGTTCCGTACGCAGATGCGGCGGCATTGGCTCTCAGGCGATGGGTAATTTCTTTTGCAGCGAATTTAATTTACTGGAACAACCCCGGCCCTGCGAATCTGAATTTTGCCCCTGTAATGAATGGGTAGGATTATTAATTGATGGCGAAGGACCTGTTGAGTCCACAAAAGAAAAAAATGACGGCATCCGACTATCTTTTGCGGTAGAAAGAGAAACCGCAGGGATTAAAAGAGAGATTGACCGCAGTTCTATCCCGCCTAAGAGGGTTTTTCTGACCTGGGATATACACTATGGTTGTAATTATAACTGTACTTATTGCAATACCCCAAAACCCTGGAATCCGCCGGGTTCGTGGGACCGCGATCGGGATAAGGTAGTTTATCTGGAAGCTGATAGGTGGCTTAAAATATGGGATGATATCTATAGAAGATATGGCAGTTGCGAAATCCATATAACGGGCGGCGAACCCTTTACTTACCCTTCCTTTCTTGAATTGATACGGGATTTATCCAAGATGCATACCTTGGAAATTATTACCAATCTCTCTTTGAATGTTAATGACATTATTGCTGCCGTAACAGCCGATCGAGTGCGTATCGGCACTACCTTTCACCCCGAATTCGCTGATTTAAAAGAATTCTTAGCAAAACACCTTATTCTAAGAGGACACGGTTTTGAGACGTGGGCGAATTACGTCGCTTATCCTCCCCAATTAGAGAGAATGGCAGAGTATAAAAAAGAATTTGATAATCTGGGAATACCGTTTAATATCCAGCCTTTTATGGGGCATTTTCAAGAACGGGAATACCCGAAAGACTACACGAAGGAAGAATTAGCCTATTTAAAGGGATGCTACGATAGCGAAGACGTTGTCAATAAAAAGACCGTAGAATGGAAGACCGGCTCGGAACAAAAGAATACTAAAGGCAAACCGTGTCGTATGGGCCAGATGTATGCCAAGATTTATCCCATAGGAGATGCTTATCGGTGCTGTGCAAATAAGGCTAAAAAAATAGGTAATTTAATCGACGGCACCTTCGAGCTGTTAGGGGAGCCCTTACCCTGCGAAAACGAACATTGTTTTTGTTGGAGGTGTATGCTGGAGGGCGAAGAAGATAACTGGTCGCAACACTGGGTTATTCCGGGAGACTACCGCAAGCCCGTAAATAAATTACAAAACCGGTACTTAGAAAACAAAAAACTCAATCAACTCGAGATACAAGAAAGAAAGATTAAACTCGATTCGAAGTTAAGAAGGCTCATGGTTGTTCTGACAGGCAGGTGCAATATAGATTGCATAATGTGCGAAAGAAAATCAAACGGTTCTACTTTTCCCCGGCAAGCCATTGAACAAATCGTCGGCCTTTTCCCGTACCTCGATTCGATTATGTGGCAGGGGGGAGAAGTATTTATGGTTGATTATTTCAAAGAATTTTTTCAAGAAGCTTCCAGGTATCCTCAGTTGACCCAGGAGATAAATACCAACGGTCTGCTTATTACAGAAGAATGGGCTGAGAATATAGCCAGAGCAAATACGAGGTTGATTTTTTCTATTGATAGCACGGATAAAACTATATACGAATATATAAGAAAAGGGGCAAAATTTGAAACTTTAATCAGGAATGTTAGTCTAATTAAAGAAGCAAAACAACGGTATAACAAACTCGAAGCTATGGATATCATCAATATTGTGGTAATGCGTTCCAATTATGAGCATTTGGATAGCTTTATAGATTTCGCATTAGAATACGGTTTTAGAGGACTTAACTTTATGTATATGAACGGCAATATCTGTCCGGAAGAAAATATATTCAGCCCCGCTGACAGACAGGCTCAAGATTATCTTAGGCGTTGCGTACCCCGGATTATAGAAAGGGGCAATAGCTTAAATATAAATGTAACTTGCGACTTTACGCCTCTGTTATTTGACGACCGGTCTATAGCTCTAAAGGAATCCAAATCCGGCCGGGGAGAAGACGGGCTATTCTGTTTGCTGCCCTGGAAATCTTTATTTATTGATGGTACGCAAGAAGGGAATGTCTATCCGGAGTGCGTATGCCGTATTCCTGTAGGCAACATATTCAAGGAGCCCCTCACCGAGATCTGGAACAGCGAGAATATGCAGGCGTATCGCAATAAGATTATAAACCGCGAGTTAGAAAACTGGTGTAATTCTAATTGTATTAACGGGATAGTAAACAAAGACTTTATACAGGGTTTATAATTTAAAATGAAGGTTGCTTTAGTCTTGCCGCCCTTCCTTTACAAAAGGTGCCCTTTGATTGGATTAGCTTATCTTTCGGCATATTTAAAAAATAAGGACTTTGAGGTGGCCACCTTTGATTTAAATACTGAAATGCAAATTCCTAACGAAGGAGAAGAGAGGTTGTGGGCGGACTCTTTGTTTGTAAATAAATTCTTCAATAAACACCATGGCCTGTTTGAGTCTCTAGCAGAAAAGATATTACAGAGCCAGGCAGATATTATCGGATTTTCAGTATGGACTACCACTAAACATGTTAGTTTGGCTTTGGCAAAGATAATCAAACACAAAGATAAAAGGAGGTTAATAGTCTTCGGTGGTCCAGAATGTAGTTTTTACGGCGAAAGTTTTATTAAAGACGAAGCAGTAGATATAGTAATCCGAGGAGAAGGCGAGGAGACTATTTTAGAAATAGCCCAGGCGTATAAAAAATATGGAAAAATAAATTTTTGTCCGGGCGTTTTATTAAAGACAGATGGCGAAATAATCGATTGTGGATATAGGAATGAAATAGAAAACTTAGACTCTCTATCTTTTCCCGATTTTTCTGATTTTCCGCTTGAAAGATATTATTTAGTCAATACGCTTCCTCTGATGTTTAATAGGGGATGTTTAAGACGTTGCGTTTTCTGTAATACTTCGGTGGTCTGGAAAAAATGCCGATTTAGAAGCGCAGAAAACATTTATAAAGAAATATTATATCAAATTAAAGGTTATCCTCGGCTTCGAAAATTTGAAATTGATGATACGGCGCTAAATCTCAATCTTAAAGAATTGTCAGAATTGTGCGATTTAATAATTACCAGCGGTCTAAAAATTGATTGGGGAGGTTCTGCAATAATTCATCCTCAGATGGATTATAATTTATTAGCGAAGATGGCACAAGCGGGTTGTAGTTCTCTGGCTTATGGCTTAGAAAGCGGTTCGCAAAAAGTAGTCGATAGCATAAGAAAAGGTTTCAAGATAGAAGAAGCCGAAAGGATAATTCGCGATACCTATAATACGGGAATCAAGGTGGTGTTAAATATAATAATTGGGTTCCCTAATGAGGCTGAAAATGACTTTCGGCAAACAATGGAATTTATTAGAAGAAATAGAAACTATATTTTCTCCATCGCTCCTCCCAGCGAATGCTGGATCGGGAATACGGCATATTTGCATACCCATCCCGAAGATTTCAATGTAATTTTAAAAGAAGGCGGAGAATATTGGGAATCGGCGGATAAACTAAATACTCATGAAGAAAGACAAAGGAGAATAAAGATTTTTAACGATTTTATTTATTCTCTGCGGATACCGCTCGGTAGTGCTAATAAGCAGGAAATAATTCACTCAGGGACTTAAAAAGCCATAAGGGGGTTAACTAAGAAGTGAAAATTGTTTTGGTCCGCTGCCCGTGTATTAGTTTACCCTATCCACCCTCGATAGGCATGGCATACCTTAACTCTTTCCTGAAAAAAGCCGGACACGAAGTATTTATCTTTGACTTGAATATTGAGCTGTTTCATTCTGTTAACGATGAGAAGAAAAAAATATGGAACACGCCGGACGGTTCCAGTTTAATCAAATTATCCGAAGAAGTCATTTCCGACCATAATGATTTGTTTAATAATTATATAAGAAAAATACTGGCAACAGAAGCAACTGTAATCGGTTTTTCTGTCTG
Source organism: uncultured Planctomycetales bacterium (assembly GCA_964405005.1). Lineage (GTDB taxonomy): Bacteria > Omnitrophota > Gorgyraeia > Gygaellales > Profunditerraquicolaceae > CAYOMI01. The sequence continues at coordinate 21,421 of CAYOMI010000001.1, forward strand.
GGATAGCAACATTTTATGTAGTTTAAAATTTGCCCGAGAGATCAAAAAACTCAATAGAAGTATAAACATTGTGTTCGGCGGTCCCGAATGTTTTCCGAGGTGGTCGGGGAAAACTTTAATTAAAGAAGATTGCGTAGATGTGGTTGTTTATGGCGAAGGAGAAAAAACTTTAAAAGAATTAATCGACTATATAGAAGTGACGGGAAGAATCGGGCTTCATCCGGGCACGATTGTAAAAAATAATTTTAATATTATAGATTGCAGCAGCAGAGAACCAATAAAGGATTTAGATAGTATGCCGTTTCCTGATTTTAACGGTTTTCCTTTGGATAAATATATGACTAACGAATTTCCTATTATTTTTAACCGAGGATGCACAAGAAAATGTACATATTGTTCTCTGCCAGGCACCACGCCTCGATATCGTTGGCGCAGCGCTGATTCTATATATGAAGAGATGAAGTATCAAATTCGGAAACACCCTCAAATAGATTCGTTTCATTCAGACTCCCCCGCCTTAAATTCTAATCTTAAAGAACTATCGAAATTATGCGATTTAATTATTCGCGATGGTTTAAAAATAATATGGTCTGGATTCGCGGTTATTGATAAAGATATGGATTTAAGTTTATTAAGAAAAATGAAACAAGCAGGATGCCTTGGTTTAAACTTCGGCATAGAAAGCGGTTCCCAAAGAGTAACCGATAAAATGCGAAAAGGGTTCCGAATTCAAGATTCCGAGCAGAATATTCGAGATGCTTATAGTGCCGGAATAGAAGTAGTTGCAAATTTTATCGTGGGTTTTCCCGGTGAAAACGAAGAAGATTTCCAGCTAACATTAGATTTTATTTCGCGTAATCGGCAATACATTTCTTTCGTGGGCAGCGCAGCTTCTTGTTGGATATTGCCGTATATGTATCTTTATGACCACACTGATGAATTTGGTATTACGATGCATTCCGGCGACTGGTCTTGCGAAGGAAACAATTATCAGATAAGGAAGGCAAGAGAGGATAGGTTTAGGGAATTTATCAATTCACTCAATATCGGAAAATCATTTCCTAAATTACCACAGGAGGTTGGCCGGTAAAGTTGTTATGTTAATAATTAAAAAAATAATTCTTATTTTTTGTAGTTTGTTAGTTTCGTTAATTTTGGCGGAATTGATTATTCGCATTACGCCAAGTTTGCGTTCTAAATATCAGCTATCTAGATATGAGGTAAAGAAGCACTCGGCGGTGCCTTGCGGGATTCCCAAAAAAGAAGAAGCTAGAAATAAGAGAGAGGGGATAAATAAGGATTATCGCAAGTCTGGGCTTTATCTCTACAGACCATCCAAAGTCCCAGGCTTGGGTTATGAACTTATTCCATATATGCCAGCTGAACGAGAAGTTAATTCTTACGGTATGGTTTGTAAGGAATATCCTATTAAGAAAGGGCCGAATGTTTATCGAATTTTAGTACTCGGAGATTCTGTCACGCAGGAATATTCCTTTGTTGAAAATCTGGAAACTATGTTAAATGCTGCACATTTAGGTTTGGACTTTGAACTTTGGAATGCAGGCACCGGTGGTTACCAGGTTAATCAATATGCCGCCTATCTAAAATATAAAGGAATCCGATATGAGCCCGATATGGTAATTGTCGACTTTTGTCTGAATGATTTTGACCTTGACACGATTGTTTACTATGAAACAAAAAACGGTGTTGCCGGATACCGCAATACGGGGTATTACTTATCCAAGGCCATTCCTTTGAATAAATGGTGCTACAGGCATTCTTATCTTTACCGCCTTTTAATTATAAACCTCGAAAAATTATTATTTACTCATGAGGGGAAAAACAAAGATTCCGCTTTTGATGAAAATCAGGAAGGCAGGTATTATCTTAAGTCAATAATGGATATCTGCAAAAAACATAAAATTCCCCTGCTGGCCGTGATTTTCCCCTATCTTAAGCCATTAGGCGAATATACCGATGGAGAGAAAGAACAATACAAGATGATATCGGATTCATTACGCGAGTTAGATATCGACGTTATTGATTTGCATGCGTATATACCCGAAGAAATTCGGCATACGTTCAGGTCCAATAAGAAAGTTGCCCAGGACATAGTTCATATGAAACCTGAAGGTTATAACTTTGCAGCGAGAGCAGTTTTTAGTTATCTCGTTAAAAATTATTTTGAGAAGACAAAGATTATAAAAAAAGTTAAATGAAAATTACTTTGATTTTATGCCCGAGTTGGGGAATTGAAACGCCGCATTTAGGGATAGCTTTGCTGGTAGCGAATTTAAGAAGACAACGCTTTCAGGTTGAGGTGTGTGATTTAAATATCCGGATCCATAATAAATATAAAGAAAAAGGGTTGTGGAAATCCGAGGAAGATGTGCATTGGGAAGACGATAATTCTACTTCACAGTTTATCAAAGAAAATGATGTCTATTTAGAATCTTTTGTGGACGAGGTTCTCTCGAAGGACGCCGGAGTTATAGGTTTTTCTATTTATAATACCACAAAAAGATTATCTTTAGAGTTAGCCAAGAGGATTAAGAAAAAAGATAAGAATAAGATTATTATTTTTGGAGGACAGCAATGTTTCCCTAAAGAATCAGCAGAGGGGCTAATTAAAGACGAAGCAGTAGACGCAATAGTTATGGGAGAGGGCGATGAGGTTTTACCGGAATTAATCGGAAAGATAGAAAAACTAAAAAGAATAGATTTTTGTCCCGGCTTGATTTACAAAGAGAATGGAAAAATAGTTGATTGCGGAATACGCCCGCCCGTATCAAATTTGGATGGCCTTTCCCTCCCCGATTTCAGCGACTTTTCGCTTCAATCATATGATAATCCGCACCAACTCCCTATACTTTCTAGTCGAGGATGTCCCTATCAGTGTGTTTTTTGCAGCACGAAATTATTCTGGATAAAATATAGGGCCATGAGCGGAGAAAACATCTTTAGAGAAATGGAATATCAGTTAAATAGATATAAGGATATCTATTTCTTCACTTTTAATGATCATGTTATAAATGCCGATATGCAGGCTCTTTCGAAATTTTGCGATTTAATCCTAGAGACGAAATCCAACAGAATCCATAGCGATTCTAATTGGGATAGATTGTGCTGGAGGGGAGCAGCAGTTATCAGAGATGAAATGGATAAAGAGTTTATAAAGAAAATGAGAGATGCGGGATGCATGGAACTCGAATATGGAGTGGAGAGCGCTTCGCCGAAGATTAGAAGATTGATGAGAAAGCCCCCCTATGACATAAGTATTATTGAACGCGTAATCCGGGATACTCATAAGTCAGGAATCAGGGCGAGGGTAAATTTTATGTTTGGTTTCCCCGGAGAAACAGAAGAGGATTTTGAAGAAACGCTTAATTTTCTCAGGAGGAATAGAGAATTCTTCGCACAAGTTCATCCGAGCGAAACCTTTTGTTGCATCGACCCCGGAACATATTTATTCAGTCATCCGGAAGAATTCGGCGTTACTAGTCGTTATCATTCGCTTTTTTGGGAATCCGTCGATGGCAAAAATATATATCCGGAACGATTAAAAAGGCATCAAATCTTTTGTGAACTGGCCGATTCTTTAAATATCCCTTTAAGTCCAGGTGGCCCCAAGATATCGCTTCATAAAGATTTGTTTTTGGAAGAATATAATAAATACAAGGTGTCCGCTGCATCAAAATAACAGTTTTTAAAATTTAAAATGGGGATCGTTAAATACCTTAAGTCAAAATTGAGCTTAATCTTTTTGTTGGCGGTCGTATGTTTTTATGCCGTTAATAACTACATTTGGTTGCGTTTAGATGCGCCGTTTCCCACCTTCCATTATTATGCTTTTGATTTCGGTAGGGTGATGGAGTTTTATAATTTATTTCAAAAGTTTGATTTAAGTTTTCTTATAGACCAAATCATTAAGGTTCATAACCTGTTTTTTCACGCTCTAGCCGTTGCCTTTACGGCGTTGATTTTTCAAAAATCGTATATTGCTATTATTCTATTTAATAATATCCTTTATTTTACAATCGCAATAATTTCTATATATTCGATAGCAAAAAAAATATTCGATAAACCCACGGGTTTACTGGCAGTTGCTATATTTTCATTATATCCAGCCGTATATGGCTTATCACGGTTTTATGTCATAGAATTTGCCGTTATGGGCATGATTCCTTTATGCGTGTTATATTTGCTGAATACAGAAGAGTTCACAAATCGGAAATATTCATTATTATTTGGTTTGGCTTTAGGATGGGCAATGATGATTAAATATTCCGCCGTGACGTTCATTATAGGACCGTTGCTTTATGTTTTGGTTAAAGCGCTAATTTTTAGACAGAGAGATAAAGTTACAAAGTTGCTGCCCGTTATTTTAAATATTGGATTATCGGCTTTTGCTGCCGCAGCAGTAACGGGGATAAAATATTTTAATTTTAATAATATTAAATTCTATCTCTCCCATCCTCTTCTTGAGGTAATCCCCGGTCAGGAGTGGTATAAACTTAACAGCCTTAGAGTTTATACCGCAGGCTTATTTGATCAACAGCTCTCCTTGGTTTTTTTCTTTGTCTTATTGTTTGCGTCGCCCGTATTTTTTTTCAAAGTAAAAAGAAAAATAATAATTATTTTGTTCACCTGGATTATAGTGCCCTGGTTAATTTTAGTCACTATGCCTAATTCCTACAGGTCGGCTCATTTCATCATACCGTATTTGCCTGCGATAGCGTTAATATCGGCAGCCGGTTTAACCCAAGCTTTAAAAAGAAGCAAGAAGCTCAAGGCGATTATAATCGTGTTAATTCTGGCTATTGGCATAATTCAATATTATGACTTTTCATTTGGATTAGGTTTTAACTTGAGCAACTGGAAGGTCAAAATAACAAAAGGCTGGACAATCCATAATTATATCCTTTCAGAAAATGTTTGCCGCCGTCCAGAAAGCAGTAAAATTTATGATGAAGTAATATTGCTATTCGCTAAATATTCTGATAAACACGACAGTAAAGTATTAGTGCTGCCTCCCAGCGTTAGCTATTCTTATGTGCAGGCCCAAGTATGGGACTGCATCGCATGGCTTAGGGATCTCCCGATAGTTGCGTTAGACGCAAACCGCCAGTTTATAGATAAGGTATTAGAGAGACTTGAAGAAGTGGATTTTATTTTATGTGCGGGAAATAAGGATATCAAGGATAGCTCTTATTTAGATCATACATTAATGCGAGTCAGGAATCTTTACAGAAAAGAGCTTGATAACGAAACACTGGTAAAAATAGACCAGTTTTTAGCAGGGGATGTTAAGATGTTTAGAGAGAATTTTTATAGGCGCGTAAGTAAATTTGTGTTAATTGAAACAATTCCCTATAAGGAAACCTGCTTCCGTATATATAAAAAACAGCGATGAATATGTCGGCAAGCAAATGTATAGATTGGATGGAGAGGACGCCGAGGTGTCTTTAAAGGAGAAAAAACCAGATAAGGTTCTTATCGTAGGGGCTGGCCCGGCAGGCCTGACATTGGGGTTAAGGCTTTCTGAAGCAGGTGTGCCTGTGGAAATTATAGAAGCAGATGATAGGGTGGGCGGACTTTGTAAGACCATTCATTTTAAAGGTTGCTACTTTGACCTTGGCGGGCATAGATTTATTACTAAAGATAAGAATATTCAGAGTTTTCTTGAGAAATTAATGGGCGATGATTTATTGGTCAGGCCTAGAAAAAGCATAATTTGTCTAAAGGATAAAAAAATAGCCTATCCTGTTAATGCCAAAGATATTGTAAGCAAGCTCGGTCTAAAATTTTCCACCCAAGCGTTCCTTGATTATTTTTTGACTTCAACACTTCAGCGCTTTTATCCACGTTTGGATTCTAGTTTTGAACAATGGGTTATAAATCGCTATGGCGTAACTTTATATAACTTTTATTTCGGTCCCTATTCTAAAAAACTTTGGGGGATTAAACCGTGTCAAATATCTCATAGATGGGCCGAGCAGAGAATTTTACTTTTGAATCTGGGGGATGTTATTGCGAAAATGTTATGGAAGAAAGGTAATAGTCCCCCAACATATGCGCATCAATTCTGCTATCCTAAAAATGGAATTGGCCAAATTTTTGAAAAAATAGCGGAAAAGATTACCGTTTTAGGAGGAGCGATCCGGGTCTCTTCAGGTTTAAGTAAAGTTAAAGTTTCCGGAGATAAAATTATTTCAATAAGTTATAGAACTTCTGGCGGTGCCATAAAAGAAACATCCGGCGATTATATAATTAATACCGCACCCCTGCCTTCCTTCATCAATATGTTATCTTGTAATGACAATGGTAATAATGAAGAAATAACAGAAAATAGTCATTATCGCAGCATTCGTTTTATGAATGTATGTTTGGATCTCCCTTCAATTACTGATAACACCTGGATTTATGTGCCCGAATCAGAGATTGTTTTCTTCAGGATCCAAGAATTACGGAACTGGAGTCCGACTGTTGTCCCGGAGGGAAAAACAGCCTTGACTCTTGAGATAGCCTGTGATTATAACGACAAGATATGGAAAATGCCAGAAGATGAATTGTGGCAACTTTGCTATAGGGGGCTGGTAAGGTTAGGACTACTTAAATCAAATAATGTTTTATGGTACTTTTCTTCTTATGCGCGGCACGCATACCCCATTTATTACCTGGATTATGAGAAAAATGTGAATAAGATGTATTTTTACATTTCTAAAATTAAAAATTTACGATGCATCGGCAGGCAAGGTCTCTTTAGGTACAACAATATGGACCATTCGATTAAAATGGGCCTGTTAACAGCGGAACACATCCTTAATGGTTATCCTTTTTCTGAGGTAATGAAGATTGCTACCGAACATGCGATATTCGATTGGCAGGATCCTGGAAAATAGCGCAAAAAGAGAAATATGAAAATTAGTATTATCAGTCCTAATTTAAGCGGTTGTGTTTCAATTTTAGATTGCGGCGTTACGTATCTGGCGACGTATATAAATGAACGCACGCCACACAGGGCTACCATTTGGGATTATACATTTAGACGTAAATATTGGAAGAGATATCTTGCCAGCAAGTTTGCGAGTGATAAACCGGACGCAATCGGAATCACGTTTACGACCCTTTATGAAGGGTACGTGAGAGATTCGGTTAATTTTATCAGAGCTAATCTTTCAAAGGATATTCCGATAATTGTTGGCGGGATACATCCAACCCTTAAACCCAAAGATGCACTTGAAATTGAGGGGGTAAATGTTGTAATTCTCGGGGAAGGAGAAGAGGCCCTTGCCGAGGTATTAGATGCCATAGAAGGAAAACAAGGCTTTGAGGGCATAACGGGGGCAGCTTATATCGGAGATAATGGCGAACCGGTTGAAAATCCAAGAAGGCCGTGGATTAAGGATATCAATGCATTGCCGTTTCCAAATTATGACTTATGGGAAGATATCGAGAAATATTTTTATTTTCTTGGCCAGTTATGGCTTATAGGGACCCGCGGTTGTCCTTATAGTTGCACCAACTGCGAAGAGCTTCCTTTGCGAGAGGCAGTGCCGGGATGCAGGTACAGAATCCGGGACCCCGGGAATTATGTGCAGGAGATCCAGTATCATTACGAGAAATATAAAGATATCGGATTCCGCATGGCCCATCCATTTGATCCGGTCTTTCCGCTTAATCGCGAATGGACAAGGGAATTCTGCAGCGAATATATAAAGTCCGGCCTGCATAAGAAACTTCCTTTTTCAATTTTCAGCAGAGGCGACACTTTCTTTATTAATTCTTCTCCGGATAAATTTGATGAGGAGAGGTTAAAATGGCTAGCGGAGGCAGGCTGTAAGGAAATACGCGTAGGTATCGAAGCCGGCTCAGAGAGGATGAGAAATAAGATTCATCAGAAAAATGTTTCCGACGAACAATTGCGTTTGTCTTTCCAGAATTTCAAAAAATACAATATGCTTACGATGGCATATAACATGCTCGGCGGGCCGACCGAAACAAAAGCCGAATTAAAACAGACATTCAGGATGAACGTAAGATTCAATCCCAACAAGCCGATTTTCTTTATCTATCAGGAGCTTACCCATGATTTATACGGGATGGGGCTGCTTGTTCAGGACCATGAGACAGCTACGACATCTGTGATAAAAATTAAAAGCAAAAAAAATAGTTTGGTACGTAAAACGCAGGATCAGACGACCATTCAATTCGGCGAACCAATAGAATCAGAACATTATTCCAAGCAATGGCTCATGGCATTTCAGGGTTTTTGTTATTTCTATTTTGTAGGAAGGCGCATTTTAAAATTAATTTACCGCCAAAGGCACAGATTTTTTATTAATTTCGTCAAGTATATGTACCGCGGGTATAAAGAGGGGGCAAATACGAAAATCGTATTTGCTTATTTCCTTAGCGCTTGCGGCGACAACCTTTTTTCTTAAAAATGAAAAAATTATCCAGGATTTTGTTAATCAATCCGCCTCAAATTTATGCCGGTAGGTTTCTGGATGGTTATCAGGGGACAAGGCCGGTCTTGCCGCCGCTTGGCTTAGCATATATCGCGGCATATTTGGAAAGGCAAAACTACAAAGTAGATATATTTGACGGTATGGTTGAAGATGCATCTGCGAAAGAAATTGCGTTTCGCACGCATAGTTATGATTTAGTGGGCATTACTTCCATAACTTTTCAAGTCATAATTACTTATCAGGTGCTTCGGGAGATCAGGCGGAAAAACCCGACAATACCTGTTGTTATCGGCGGTCCTCACGTTTCCTGCCTGCCGTTTGAACCGTTGAAAAAAGGTTTGGCAGATTTTTCTGTTGTCGGCGAAGGCGAAGAAGTTCTTTTAAATATAATAAACGCTATTGAAAAAAACGAAGATTTGACTTCTATCCCAGGTGCAGCTTGTAGATTAAACGGGCAGATTTATCCGGCAAAAGATTCGGGCATGGTTAAAGACATAGACTCGCTTCCTCTCCCTGCCAGACATTTATTGCCGATGAAAAAATATCGTACAAGCGCAGTACGAACGCGCAGATATCCGGCAATGTCCATGGTTACTTCGCGCGGCTGTCCGATGCAATGTAATTTTTGTTTTAACCAGCTGCCTTATCGAAAGAATGTAAGGTTTTTTTCTGCGGAAGGAATAGCTGAAGAAATAGCCCAGCTTGTTTCTGAATATGGAACAAAAGAAATACAATTTTGGGATGACAACTTTCTTGTTAATAAGCCGCGCATCAATCGCCTTTTTGAAATTATGAAATCAAAGAATATGGATGTTTCTTTTGATTGCGAAGGGACAATAAATTCCTTTGACCCCGAAGTCTTAAAAAAACTAAAGATGATCGGCTGCCACAGCGTTTCTTACGGAATTGAATCGGGCAGCCAGAGAATCCTTGATTTAATGGGTAAAAGAACCTCGATTGAGCAGATAAAAATGGTTGTGAAAGAAACTAAAAAATTAGGTTTAGATGTGCGCGGTTATTTTTTATTAGGTTTTCCTACCGAGACAAAAGAAGAAATTTTAGATACCATTAATTTTTCTAAAGAACTGAAACTTACCGATGCGACCTTCTCGTTGTTTGTTCCTTTGCCGGGTACGGCGGCTTATGATATGGTAAAGGAAGAGCCGGGATTTATGAAAAACTATTGGGACAAGATGATTCTTTCAGAAATAAGTTTTCCCAGGTCGCCGTTAGTCTATCATCCCCCGGTGATCGGCGAAAAGGAGCTGTTGCATTTACACCGGGCCGCCCTAAGTAAATTTTATTTACAGCCGCAGCAGATATTAAACAAACTGTCCAGGAGCTTCAAGAGTTACCATGTTTTTAAGGAATCGCTTAAAGGACTAAAATCATTAATCAAGGGATAAGCGCCAAGAAAGTGAAATAATGAATATCGTTATTACCCGCCCGAAGTATTATACGCATCTGATCACGCCGCCGTTAGGCATGGCGTATGTGGCTTCCTATTTAAGGCAAAATAATTTCAAAGTTCATCTTATGGATGCGCTTAAAGAAAATGTCGATAATTCTAAATTAGTTTTACGGTGTGGCGCTGCCGATGTTGTCGGTATATTTTGCATGAGCGATTATTTTTGGGATGTAATCGATTTGGTCAAAAGACTCAAGGCGGCGGGCAAAACCGTAGTAATCGGCGGTCCGCATGCCACGGTAATGCCGAAGGAAACCCTGCAGTACACCGAGGCGGATTATTGTATTGTTGGAGAAGGCGAAAAAACAATGTTGGAATTAGCTTCAGCCTTGGAAAATAGAGAAGATCCAACGAACATACCGGGGTTATATTCCAGGTCTACGGTTAAGTTCATTGCCAGGGATTTTTTTAATAATCTTGACGAAATAACTTTCCCCGCATGGGACGAAATTGATCCAAGAACCTATCCCTTAGCGCCGCACGGAGCTGTAATTAAGGCATTTCCTGTCGCGCCGGTTACTACTTCGCGCGGCTGTCCGTTTTCTTGCCATTTTTGCGCTAGTCCGAAAATCTGGAATCACCAGATAAGATACCGTTCCGCACAAAATGTGGTAGACGAAATTGAGCTATTGGTAAAAAAATACGGAGTTAGGGAAATCCACTTTGAAGATGACAATCTCACCTTAAAGAAATCCCATATCCAAGCCATATGTGAAGAAATTTTAGGAAGAAATATCAGGGTACACTGGGCTGTCCCTAATGGAATACGCGTAGATTCCGTCTCTGAAGAAATTTTGAAATTAATGAAAAAGAGCGGTTGCTACAGCGTAGCTTTTGGGATTGAATCCGGTTCACAAGAAATTCTTAATAATATAGGCAAGAAGATGGATCTTGGGATTATGCGCTCGGCAATTAAAATGGCCAGTAAAGCCGGCTTAACTACCCAGGCTTTTATTATTTTTGGTCTACCGGGAGAGACGCCCGCAACAATTAAAGAGACCATAGAAATGGTTCTTTCTTTGCCGTTGCATAAAGCTCAATTTTTGCTCCTTGATCTTCTGCCGGGGTCGCGGCTTTGGGATGCTTTTAGCCAACACGGCATAGAATGCTTCAAGAAACGCAGCTATCAGGAACCCGGATATATTCCCGACGGTTTAACAGCGGATTATTTAATTAGGGTACGCGCTGAGGCATTCAGGAGATTCCATCTGCGTCCGAGGCAGATTTATGCACTTTTAAGGATGTTCAAAATAAAACAGACAAAATTTATAATCCAAAGGATAAGAGACTTTTCTATGTTTGGTTCATTTCACAATACCCTGTGAACCTATGGTAAATGGCGTTTTAATTGGAATTATTTGTTTTATTTTGTTTCTATCCAATGTCTGCTTTTTCCATGTTTTTAAGATCCGGCGTCATTTCCGTTTTATGGCCGTAATGTTTGTGTCAACTTTGGTATTTTATATAATTTTGTATCTGCTCTTTTTTGATGCGCACTTGCAAAGATTCGCATCTATTTTTATACCTATAGAGATATTTGCTTTTTGGCATGGTCTTTTCTTGCATTTTTCATCGTGCTATCTATACCTGTACCTTATTCAGGTGATAGATCGTTCACCCTCGACAAGAATAATGGTAGAAATACTTTATTCCCAAGAAAGAAAACTTACCTTAACCCAGATTAAACAACGCTATAATATCGACAAGAGAGTTTCTGATAAAATAGAAGAAATGATTCTCTCGGGATATGTAAAGAAGGAGGCAGATGGGTATATGCTTACCGATAGAGGCAGGAAATGCATGGGAGTTTTTAAAGCCATTAGAAATTATCTAAAATTAGAAAGAAATTAACCGCAAGATTATGTTTTTTGATTAAAGCAGATGGATATTATTTTAAAAAGTATCATTATGGCAGGAACCTGCTCTCTTATTGCTTTTTTAACACACCTTATGCTGAGTTTGATGCGTCAGGGCAGGCATAAAGATGAGCCGATGATTTTAGAATTACGGCATCAAAAAAGATTATTAATAACCATATGGCTATTGACAACTCCGCTTTATGTGTGGTTATTTTTTCAGCCTGCGCTTAGCGGCGGTACATTATTAAGCAAATCCGGTATCCCTATTCAGGCGCTGGCTTTTTGTTATGGCATTATTTTTTATTTTTTCTTATCGTTTATATATCTAACGCTGTATTATTTTGTAGATCGCTCGATTTCTGCAACCATTTTGGAAATAATATATTCTTCCCCGGATAAAAAACTTACGCTAGACGGAATAAAGAAAATATATAATATTGAAAAAAAATATGAAAGGGAAATTAAGGGGATGATGCAAGGGAAATTTATTATCCAGGAAGAAGATTATTTTAAAGGTACATTTAAAGGTATCCTTTACGGCAGATTGGCTAATTCCATAAAATATCTGCTTAAGCTGGGTCGGGGAGGGTAGAGTAATACAGGGAATAAATATGTTTACAAAAAGAGCTAAAATAGCGCTGTTTAAAGGAATAGTTACTAAGCGGGCCCCTATTTACGTTCAATTTTCAGTTACAAAAAATTGTAATCTTAAATGTAGAATGTGCAATTCTTCCGTATCGAGAAAAAGAGAGAGGGAATTAGCGCTTACGGAAATTAAAAAGATAGCCGATACCTTAGAGAAGATAAAGGTAGGAATAATTTTAATCACGGGAGGAGAACCTTTTTTACGCGATGATATCGTTGAGATAATTCGCATTTTTTCTAAAAAAGGATTTACGGTCCGCCTCCAGACAAATGGTATCTTAGCTACGGAAGATAAAATTAAGTCAGCATGCGAGGCCGGCATGAAGGAAGTTACAATATCCTTGGATTCGCTGATCCCGGAAGTGCATGATGCCATAACCGGACAAAAAGAATCGTGGAATAAGGTTATCGAATCAATATCCCGTTTTTCCAGGATATTGCCTTGTAAAAATACAATCCTCGGTATAAATACCCTCGCCTGCCGACAAAATCTTCATGAATTAACCGATATAATTAAGTTCGCAACTAAAATCGGATTCTACTCTTCATTGATACCAGTCCATACGGTAACCTCGTTATCAAGCGGCGAGTTTGTAATTCGGAAAGAAGCCCCTGGTTTTTCTTTTCAAAAGGAAGATTTTTCCGGTATTGATAGCGTCTATAGAGAAATTATCAGAATGAAAAAAAACAATTATAATATATATAATTCTTATCGATTTTTACGAAATACTCCGCAATTTTTGAAAGGCAATAGAATAAACTGGCGTTGTGATAGCCCGTATCTTTATTTTGCCATAAGCCCTTCCGGAAACTTTTTACCCTGCGTAGACATCAAGACCTCCATTTCAATGCTGGATGACAATTTTGTTAATTTATATAATTCTTCAGCTTTTCGATCCCGGATTCGGGAAAGGGTAGAAAATTGCAAAGGTTGTTTTTATGCCTGTTGGCCGGAGATTACTTTTTTTTGCAGGGATCTGCTGGTGCTTGCCGAAAGGGTGATTTTTGGCATGAAGGCAGCATTAAAAAACCGCACGGCTGTAACTTATGAAGGTTGCTTAGAAATTATAAAAGCAATAAAAGCAGGAAAAGAAGATAAGGCAAAGATAGCTTAACTTAAAAGGGGGTTGCCGAAAAACTGCGTAAAGCAAAAGTGCTTGTGGAGCGCCGGGAGGCAGAATATAATACAATCAGGATGCATAGTTCGTTGGACTATCAGCCTCCTATTTGATTAAAAAATAAGGGCATATTCATTACGAGAGGAGGTGTTTAAAATGTAAAAAATGCCGTGTCCTTAAGAAGTTTTGGCAGTGGCGGTACAATCATTTTATTTGTAAAAGGGGGTATGAAATGCTTAAAAATAAATATTATGTGATATCAGCAGTTTTAATATTCAGCGCGCTAGTAATTTTAGCCTTTAATGTTATTCAAAAGAGTTCTACGAAAGTCCCCCCCACTCAAATTAAAAAAGAATATTTAGGAAAACAAGCGGAAATTCCGTTAACGCCAGAGCATAAGGCTAAGTTAATATTACAATATTTAAACGATGGTAAAAATGACCTCGCAATAAAGTTAGCAAAAGAATATCTGCAATCCAACCCGAATGACACCTCTATTATTAATGCGTTAACCGAAGCGTATATAAACAAAGATGATTTATCTCCCGCCGAAGACACTGTTAAAAAAGCAATAGCAATGAAACCGAATGAACCATGGTCGTGTAGATTATTGGCGCAAATATACCGGCTAAAAGCTCTAAAAAACCCTACCACCAGAAGTGCCAATCTTGCTTTAGCATTAGAACAAATAGAAAGAGGATTAACTTCAAACCCCGACGATGTACGGCTTTTAGTTGAGGCAGCTCAAGTATATTCAACGCAAGGTGATAAGGTTAAAGCAAATGAAAAGATAGATAGAGCGCTTAGCATCGACCCGAAAAATGCTGACATCAGATTCATGAAGGAGAAAATGAACCCGAAGGAGAAAAGCCCGAAGGAGAAAATAAAGCCATAATACTCCTTATTCTTGTATCGAGGCTATAAATAACCGTTGCATTTGAGTCCCAATTACTAAAGATGGTCTCTTGGCCAATATAGATCTTTAGTTAAAGCGTTTCAATTTTAAACTTTTTTTGATTACCCGCATACATCTAATATTAAAGTTTAGATATTCTTAACTAAAGTCCGCGATTAAATGAAAAAAATATTTAAAAAAATAGGAAGAATTTTTATCACTTTCAATCAAGAAGAAGGCAAGGTTTTAAAACGGCCGGTTTTAATAGTAGATAATGGATATGCCCCCTGCGAGCATCTGCACTCTACGGTGACAGAAACAAAACGGCGCATTCCGGATTCGGATGTTTCTATTCTGGCGTTAAAGCATAGAAGAGGATTTCTCCGGGAAAAGTTTTCTGACCTTGAGATTATCCATCCAGATGAACAGATTAGGATTAAGAGATATGCGCTAGCGATCCAGATGTTTAAAATGCGCAAGAGAAGTTACGATTTTGTAATCTTGATGTCTCTGGATATAACGCCAACCATGGTTGCCGTTCTGTTTATGAATAGTAAAGTATTGTTATATAACCAGTGGCATCAGTGGTGGGAGCTTAAATTTAAATCAATAAGATTTTATTCAATAGGATTTTTCCAGTTTATTTATAATATTATAATTTTCCCTTATCTTTTAGTTAGTGTTCTTTTGGTATTTTTGCGGTGGTTAATCAATATCTTTAGATTCGGCCTTTCCAAAAGGAGGTCTTAGGGAATTATGGAAATTGATGTCAGGCAGTTCAGTTCGGATAAAATCCTTAAACACTTAGACCGCGTTAATGAATGGTTAAGAGGCGGGAATCCGCCGCCTATTACTGTCGAGTTAGATATGACCAACCTTTGTAACCACAAGTGCCCTGAATGTTCGGGTTGGTATTTCCAGAATAGAAGTCACGATTCCTTATCTTATGATTTGGCCGAAGATATAATAAAGCAATTGGCTAAGATAAAGGTTCGCGGTCTCATCTTTACCGGCGGAGGAGAGCCGCTTTGCCATCCCGATATCGCCAAGATAGTAAAATTAGCACACAGCTTAGGCTTGGATATCGGCTTTATTACTAACGGGTCGCTTATTACTGAAAAAATTAGCAAAGACCTTCTAAGCTGTTGCAGGTGGCTAAGGATTTCTCTTGACGCCGCCTCTGCCGAAACTTTTAAGAAAGTTCATGGCATGAACACAGGCGCTTTTTATAAGATAATCGATAACATCCAATTATTAATAGCTATGAAAAAATGCCTTAATAGTTCTACAACAATAGGAATAGGTTACCTTACCAGTAATTATACTGATGATGAAATGTTGGAAGCAACCAAATTATGCAAAAGATTGAATGTCGATTATTTACAATTCAGGCCGATGCAGATACACAATAATGGTAAATTTGAATATCACTTGTCAGACATTAGCGGCAATATCCATAGATGCATTAATGAAAGCGCAGATGGCTTCAAGGTTCTATACTCAAAGCATAAATACGATATGATGAAAGATAAAAAATACGGCCGTAATTATACGAAATGCTACGGACATCAATTTGCCACCGTAATTGCCGCCGATGGCAAGGTATATTTATGTTGCCATATGCGAGGACACGATAAATATTGCCTTGGAGATTTGAATAAAAATACGTTTGAAGAAATCTGGAGTTCCGAACAGAGAAAAATAATAGCTGAGAATATCGACTTTAACGATTGCGTTCCTCTCTGCCGGGACAACACCTTTAACCAGATACTCTGGAATATCAAACAACCCCGCGAACACGTAAATTTTTTATAATCAGTATAATTATCTTTTTGATACTCTCGAAGCATGTTGAGTTGAAGCGGATAACGCCATGAAATTGGCATTAATTCAGGCACCGTGTTGGGGAATATCATGCCCCCCATACGGACTGGCAGTTTTGGCGGCTTATTTAAGAGATAAAGGGCATCAGGTCTATATAAAAGATTTAAATATAGAATTCTATCATGAAAGAACCGATGAATATATAGATGCATGGAAGCCAGAGAATACCCATTTATGGGTAAACCCCAGATTAGTTTCCAATTTCATTTTCGACTATAATCAGATAATAGATAAAAAAGTTGAAGATATTCTTAATACCGAAGCAAGCTTAATTGGTTTTTCTATTCACTGCTCCTCAGAACACATGGCTAAAGAAATAGCGAGGAGGGTTAAAGAAAAAGACAGAAAAAAAATTATCGTTTTTGGAGGGCCTCAGGCTAGCCGCGTAAATAGCGGTTTTAAATTAGCAGCATCAGATTACATTGACTTTGTGGTGCAGGGCGAAGGGGAAATAACATTCGGGGAAATAGTTAAAGAAATAGAAGGTAAAGAAAAAATGGGCTTTTGTAGCGGAACAATTTTAAAGCACAATGGAAAGGTGATTGATTGCGGAGACAGGGAATTAATTTCTGATTTGGACTCTCTGCCTTTTGCTGATTTTAAGGATTTTGATTTTTCAGAATACTCTGAACCATTTAGATTACCCGCATCTTTAAGCAGGGGCTGCCCCAATAGATGCATCTTTTGTAATGAGAAGCCATATTGGGGAATTTTTAGAACCAGAAAAGCAGAAAAAATATTTTTAGAAATAAAATACCAAATAGCAAAGATAGGGCAAATTTCTTATATAGATTTTCATGATTCATTGATCAATGGTAATACCAAAGAATTAGAAAGATTATGCGATTTAATCATTGCGGAAGGACGGAAAGTCAGGTGGGGCGGCCAGGCGGCGGTATCCAAATACATGTCATATGATTTATTGCTAAAAATGAAGAAAGCGGGGTGTATTTGTTTGAACTACGGTCTTGAAACAGGTTCACATAAGGTGATGCGGGATATCGGGAAGCTCTTAGCTGAAGATGCAGATATAGATAAGATTGTAAAAGATACCCATAATGCAGGGATAGAGTGCATATTGAATTTTATGTTTGGTTTTCCTGGCGAAAGAGAAGAAGATTTCCAGGAGACCTTAGAATTTCTTAATCGAAATAAAGATTATATTGATATGGTTATCCCCAGTCCTGGTTTTTGTGCTTTTGATAAAGGCAGCTATGCCTACGAACATCCGGATGAATTCGATATAATACTTGGCGAATGCGGAGCACTATGGGAATCAAAAGACGGAACAAATAACTATGCAGCAAGGCTGGAAAAATTTGAAAGATTCTTAAGAAGGACAAATGAATTAGGCATCAAGAATCTATATCCAGATACCCAGGTGAATATCCGCGATACGGTTTTAGGGCACTATTATTTCACAAAGAAAGAATGGGGTATGGCAATTTTACATTTAAAGGAAGCAGTAAAACAGCAGCCTAGAAACGAATCAAATTGGATTTATCTGGCAAAAAGCCTAGCTTTTTCAGGAGCTAAAGAAAGAGCTGGGGAATGTTTTAAAGAGGTGACTAAAATCCAATTAGCCAAGGATGATTTAAGGGGCGCGCAGGAGATTAAAGAGGAAGCGAAAAACCTGGGCGTAGAAATAGGCGATGAATATTAAAAAATTCTCCTTCGCTTTGTTAACTACAGTTGCCACGGTAGCAATACTTACTGCATTATTATATTTTTTGGGATTAACGTTAGTCAACCCTAAAAAGCCGTCTCTCAGCGTCGCTTATCCTACAAATACCTTGTATTTACCAGCACAAAATTTAGGTTTTCTGCGTTATCAGTTTAGTCCTCATTTTACAGGGAAGGAATGGAACACAAATTTTTCTATTAATTCCTTCGGTTTCAGGGGTCCAGAATTTGAATTTGCCAAACCAGCGAACACAATAAGAGTGTTATGCTTAGGAGATTCCTGCACTTTTGGCACGGGAGGATTAGCGGATTCAGATACTTATCCCGTCCTTTTGGAAGGATTATTAAATAAAGATCAGAACGCAAGGAATTTCGAAGTTATAAATGCCGGAATGCCGGGATTCTCAGTCTATGACGGTTTTATCTTATTGAAACAAAGACAATTAATGAATCTAAAGCCCGATTTTATTATTATTTGTTATGGCTGGAATGACCATATGGGGGCCGCGATAAATGATAATATAAAATCCTATAAAAGGCTTATTAATACATTCATCTGGCAACATGTACGTTTTCATTCATTACTTTGGTATATTTTGACTAAAAAGTATAAAAATTCCGAGGTCCAAAATTACTTAGAGCCTAAAAATACATATAGAGTTACTAGGAGCCAATATGAATATTATTTATCTAAAATTATTGATTTAGCCGGCAGCAATAATTCAAAAGTGTTAGTAATGACGGCTCCATGGGAACCCAGGCTCATGAGCAGTAATGTTGGTTGGTTAATAGAAAGCACCCTAGTATCATTTTATTTACATCCTGCCTATGTTAATTTGACAAAGAAAGTTTCTTATGAAAAAGGCGCAGTATTAATAGACCTGTATTTAATATATGAGTCGGAGAAAACAGATAATCCTCGTGATTTTTTTGTTGACCCTTTTCATTATAACAGGAACTTGGCATTTATGATTGCTGCGGAGATATCCAGGGTGATTTACAAAATCACAGATAAAGCGCAGTTATAGCAATGGAATATATCCAATAAATTTATATCAGGTTGTTATCTATGGGGGTTAAAGAATCGCTGTAGGGTCGTATTGGTTACCTGCCCACAATATGTAGTATTGCATCCCCTCATCTTTGGCTTATCTGGCTGCGACTTTGAGGAACCAAAAAGGCCATGAAGTCGTATCATTGAATTTGAGTATCTGGGTGTTTAATGAATTCCCGGAAGGAGAAAGAGAATTTATTGATGTAACTGCCAGTTTATGAATCCGTAAGGCAAGGTTCACCTACTTCAATAAGCATATAGCCTCTTACGACGGTAAAAGCAGCCGAGAGTGAAAGCCTTTTTATAATCAATATGCAAAGCGCAAAGAAAAAGGTCTGCATTATTAAACTGGATGGGATAGGGGATGTTTTGCGGACTACGCCTATTTTATGGAATTTCTCCCAAGATGAGGTGAGCTGGATTACTGAGAAAGCGTCTCTTCCCTTGTTGCAAAACAACCCTTTCATAAAAACAGTTATCCCTGTTGCTTCGATTTCGGACGGGCACAGTCTTGTATTTGATGAATTATATAATTTTGATGAAGATAATAAAGCCTGTTTACTAACTACTGCCATAAGGGCAGCAAGAAAAAAAGGGTATGGCTTTAAGGATGGCAGCTATTTTCCATTTGATTCAGATTCCGAATACGCCTATGAATTATCCAAAAATGATGAGTTAAAGTTTAAATCGAACAAGAAAACATACCAACAGATAATATTCGAGATGGCAGGTTTCAAATGGAAAGGCGAAGATTATATTCTGGGCTGTAAGCTCAACAATAAAATTCAATATGAAGTAGGTATAAATTACCTTGTAGGCGGCAAATTCCCTAACAAGTCTTGGCCTCGCTGGAAAGAACTGATGGATAGGTTAGATTCTGCTTCTCTTCAACAGCAGCTTGAGACCTTAGAAGAATATATTGATTGGATAAATAGCTGTCGGATTATTGTAACAGGCGACTCACTAGGAATGCATATTGCGCTAGCATTGAAAAAGAAAGTCATTATTCTTATGGGCTCAACTAGTTGGAATGAAATCGAAACTTATAATCGAGGAGTCATAGTGAGATCGCAATTGCCGTGTTCACCGTGCTATAAAAAAAGTAAATGCAAAATAACCCCTTCTTGCATGGATTTAATAACTCCTGAGATAGTATATTCTGAGATAATAAAAACGGAAGAGGCTGAATACTAGAGGACAATGGCGGAGATATCGGTAGTAATTCTGGCTAAGAACGAAGAGAAATATATCGGTTCTACTCTAGATATGGTATTTAGGCAGGGCATAGATAAAGAATATGAAGTGATTGTAATTGATTCGGGTTCTAAAGACGATACGTTAAAAATTGTAAAGAGATATCCGGTTAAGTTGGTAGAAATACCTACGCAAGAGTTTGGTCATGGAAGAACGCGTAATCTTGGAGTGCGGATGGCAGGTGGTAAAATTACGGTATTTTTAAATGCAGATGCGACGCCGGTGAATGAGGATTGGTTAGAAAGTCTTATTGCTGCTTTTCAAAATGATGAAAAAATAGCTGGAGTTTATAGTTGCGCTTATCCTCGGCATAATTGTAATCCCGTGGATGCCCGGAATATTTTAGGCGATAATTATCTTTTTGATAAAAATAAAAAGATAAAATATATTCCCTCTCCTTCTGCCTATGAGCAAATGAATAAGGAAGAGAAGAGGAAATTGGTGTCATTCCATACCGTCAGTTGCGCAATAGACAGGAGCATCTTGCTCGAAAATCCATTTGCCGACATACGTTTTGGCGAAGACCTTGAGTGGTCGAAAAGGATGCTTGAGAAGGGGTTTAAGATTTTATATGAACCCAATTCAGAGGTAATCCATTCGCATAATATACACTCATCTGTTATAAAAACTATAAAGAGATATTTTGACGATGCCAGGTTAAACCAGCGTCTTTTTAAGAAATGGGCCGTTATAGATTTATTGAAGTTTCTATTGGTTGTTATCGTTGAATCAAGAAAAGATGCCGCATATATTTTAAAAATGAAAAGAAACTTTATAATTCGGGCAAGGTGGATACTTCATTCTTTTTTAACGCGTATGGCGGAGTTTGTGGGTATTTTATTAGGCGCGATTCCTTTTCTTCCCGAAAAATTTGTGGACAGATTATCTTTAGCGGAAGAACTAAGGCGGGATTAGATAAAAAATTTTAAACAATGAGAATAATACAGGTAGTACATAGTTTTCTGCCTTATACCTTTGCAGGAACAGAAATATGTTCTTATAAATTATCAAAAGAATTATTAAAGAAAAATGAAGTTTTTATCTTCTTCAGAATCAATGAGTTGCGTAAAAAAGAATATTCCTTGGTGGTTAATAACCTTGAAGGTTTAGAAACATATGGTATCAACCATACCTTTAGATTCTGCCAATCTTTCAGAGACACATATACCGATAACGTTATCGATAGAGAATTCGGGAAGTTGTTGGATAGAATAAAGCCGGATATTGTGCATATCCACCACTTGTTGTTTTTATCTTGCGGTATCGTCAATGAAATTAAAAAAAGAAAGATCCCCCTTCTGTATACCTTACATGACTATTGGCTTATTTGTTACCGAGGGCAACTATTAAAAAAAGATTTTTCTATTTGTAATAATAATACTATTACGGAATGCGCAGACTGTTTGGAGTATTTATTAAGTATAAAAAAATATTCGATGCAGATATACACGAGACTAAGGAAAAGAACACCTTTATTCCTGCTCGAATTATCAAAGAAATTTTATTTGAATCTGACAAAGACAAATTCATCGAGCGCTTTAGAAGAATACAAAAAAAATATAGAAGAGATTTATTCACAAGTAGATTTATTTATCGCTCCGTCTAATTTCATCAGAAATAAATTTATCAGCTACGGCCTCTCCGCCCATAAGATCTTGCATTCTACCAATGGATACGATTACAGGAATTTTTTATCTAATGGCAAAAGCAGTTCTAAGGTGTTGAGATTCGGTTATATCGGTACTTTACTACCGATGAAAGGGCTCAATATTTTGATACCGGCTTTCAAAAAAATAAAATATAAAAATGTCGGATTATCTATATACGGTAAACTTTCTGCCTATAGCGGCTTCGAATATTACCCCCGCCTCTTTAAAAAAATGATCAAAGATGATAGCCGGATAAGATATAAGGGCGAATACGATAATAAAGATATCTCTGGGGTTTTGTCTGGCATCGATATACTGATAGTCCCTTCGATATGGCCGGAAAACGCCCCCGTAGTTATCCAGGAGGCTTTTTTGTCAAAGACACCCGTGATTGCATCAAGGATCGGTGGGATACCAGAATTAGTCATTGATGGCTTAAACGGTCTTTTATTTAATCCGGCAGATACAAACGATTTACAAGAAAAAATGGAATTTATAATTGATAATCCGGATGTTATAGAAAAATTTAAAGAGAATATGCCGGAAGTCAAAAGCATAGAAGACAATGCCAGAGAGATGGAAGGGATATATAATAACTTGATTATGACGGGAAAAGCACCATACGCTTATTCAAGATAGCATAAAACGGGCAATTAATTTATCTATGAATGTTAAAAAAGCAATTATTCTGGTATTGTGTTTATGCTGTTTCCATATCATTTGCAACTACATATGGATAAAAAAAGACTACTTTTCTTTTTCCCCTGAGAAATTTTGGGCGCTTTGTCAAGAACACGAAATTTTTCTCCAATTTAAAATAAAAACTCACGGGGTAAAAGGATACCTCGATAAACTTAAAATGATAGTTAAGGCTACCTTTATAACTGACCGCTATAAACCCAGGCTCATTCCCGCCTATACAGCAGCTATTGGTTATTATTTTGGGGAGAATATAAATAATGCGCTTCTTTCTAATATCCCGTTTTTAGTTTTGGCCATTATGTTTATTTTTTTATTAGGAAAAGAATTATTTTCTGCAGAAGCAGGACTATTATCTGCTTTTATCATTTCTTTTTATCCGGGTTTTTTTGGGATGTCGCGCAGTTACGGCATTGACTTCCCCCTGATTAGCGCAGTTTTAGCGGTATTTTACTCTTTGATTAAAACAAGTAAGACCCCGGACTGGAAACATCTGGCGGTTTTTATCTTGTTTTTTTCCGTCTCAGTTCTTTTGAATCCCCGCGCGATATTTTTCTTATTCGGCCCTTTAGTTTTTATAGTTTATAGAACTATAGAAAAAAAGGAATTTAGTTCTTTATTCAGGATTTTGACAGCATTAATTTTAATTATATTGCTCACTTCTATCTGGTGGTTACCAAGAGTTCAAACGATAACAACATTTTTGAAATTTTTTTTCATTCGCAGATGTGGCGCCCCTCCCCTTATCAGGTTACCGTTTATACACGTAAGACATTTTATAAGCGTAGTCAGGCATATTTCAATATTTTTTAGTATATTCTTTTTAATCTCGCTGCCTTGCTTTTTTATAAAAAAGAATCCTTACAGGTTTCTGCTGTCGGTTTTTTTAGTAGCCCCTTATTTTATTTCACCCCCCCTTACAACAGTCTTTGACAGAAATTTTTTCCCGCTCTTCATTGGTTTTGCTCTGATAACTGCAGCAGGGATAAGTAATATTAAAAATTCTATTTTGAAAAAATTTTTAGTTTCCTTAATGGTCATCTTATCATTATTACAATTCTTTGATCTCTCTTTCGGTACCACATTCCTCCCCAATATATTTTATAGGATAAAAAAAGTTAAGCTGCAGGATGATTTATGGGCTAGGCCGCCGAGCATCAACGACGAAGCGGAAGCCGCTTATAAATTTTTAAATTTCATTTCTGATTACAAAAAAAAGAATCCTCCCGATACCTATGTCCTTGTGGCAGGCGAACCTCTAGTTGCAGACTTCGGAATATTTGAGTATATATTTTTTTCAAATTCGGATAGATTTATATTGAAGAATTTCTTTATATCTCGAAATTCCGACTATCAAGATTGTGATTTCGCCATCATTATAGTAGAAAAACCCAAGGAGAAGATTTACAGAAATTACTCCGATTTTGAATTTCTTAAATCAGACCGTTATGCCATATTTTCTTACGAAGAAAGAAAAAAGATGTCCAGTTTTTTCATTAAGTCTGTGGTTTTAGGCTCGTTCAAGT
>CAYOMI010000002.1:0-32502 GCA_964405005.1 uncultured Planctomycetales bacterium
ACTCTAGGTAGGCCTTGGCTGGAGGCATCTTTAGGAACATCTGGTTGATAGCCGGTTTTCTTAATGAGCCCATTAAGCAAATCCATCATTTCATCATATAGGGCTCTATGCTCTGCATATATATTTGCTATATTATCTATTTCCTTAATTATGGCCTCAATTCTCTTATTTATATCCGCAGGAGTCTCTCCTTTATCTACTTTCGCATTTAAATCAAGGAGTTCTTCTTTAATTCTCGCTATCCTTCTTGCAGTTTCTGCTTTTTCCTGAGTATCTCTGACTACTCTTTTGCCGGGTATCTCTACTTCTATTTCTTTCTTCTTACTCTTGGGTGTTACTGCCCTAGGCGTGGCTACTTTTCTCATAAATGCCCTAACCTTATGGGTTATTTTCTCAGTTTCCTCGCGAACCTTTCTATCCAGACCCCTTGCTTCTTGCTTCATTCTATTAACTTGCTTTCTCATCCTTCTATCTTTAATGGGAAGGTCTTGGCTTATTTTATTTGTTCTTCTGTAATGCTTAACTATTTGCTTAACTATTACTAATATCTCCACCAGTAAAATAGCTCCCAGAACAACTAATGTTATATTATACGGGTTTTTAAAGAAATTAACCCATTCATGAGAAGGCGTGGGGGTTGCCAAGCGATGAGTATCTATTGGTGATGGAGTTTGCGTAATTCCTGTGTCAGTAACCGTACCAGTCTTTGCGCCTACCAGAGATTCAGGAACATTTAAATTAGTAATATCTATTTTCTGGCCTATATAAATCTTATTGATATCTACAAATCTGGGGTTATCTGCCTGGATTGCTCTGTAACTGTTATAAACCGCGCCATTATCACCCCAGAACTTGCCTGCCAGGAGGGATTTTCCAGTAGTAAGTAAATTTAAGGCATTTAAGCCAATCCTTAACATCTCTACAATATGGCCCCAGGTATCGCCTTTCTGCACTAAAATATAAATCCTGTTACCTTGCTTGATAACTTCACCACAAGAGGCAAACTCTGGCAAAGCAAAGATAATAAAGGCGGCTACTAAAACTATTACTGTGGGTAAAATTGCCTTTATAAAACCAGAACCTCCATTGCCACCAAAACCACCCTCAGGCATTATAGGATTATTAGGTGTTCCGGGTCCCTTGCCACCTGAACCGCCATCACCCCCAAAACCACCCTCAGGCATTATGGGATTATTAGGTGTTGTAGGTCCGGGATTAAATTCAAAGGTGGATTGTTCAAGATTAGGAGTGGAAGTTGTATCTGGAGCAGAAGGAGTAAATTCAAGGTTAAATGCCTCAGTTCCGCCAAATTCAGGCGTGGTTGAGGTAGAGGTTGGGATAGAAATAAAAAGTAGGTAGTCGTGTTCTTTTTTTGCTTCTCTTAATTCTTCTCCTGTCTGTGTTTTTTCTGTTTCCAGTATTGTTTCTTGAGAATCTACTTTTAGGGAGGCAGGAATTCTTGTGGGCTTATTATTTTTAGGAAGATTCTGGGTTGCTGCCCTCTGAAGATCTTCTCTTTTCTGTTCCGGGGTGCGATAAATCCCACTAGTGTTAGACGCAGAAATAGAACCTTGCTCAGTTCTCTCACTTAAAGTTCTTACACCTTGGGCATCTAGGCTTTCTTTAGTTAGATTGCCTGCTTTGCCTTCTGCTACTACCTGCTCTTTGCCCACTAATGCTTGGGCAGTAGAGTCAGTATGCACAACTGCATTGGATTTACGGTTTAAAGATTTTGCAAATTTGCGCGCTTGTGTTAAACCACGACCAGCGATTGCGCTAATCGCTGTCGCCACTCTGATACCCGGATGGTAAGTGCGGTGTGCTCCTCCAATAATCTTGATTAACTCTTTTACGCTCAGGACATTATCAGTTATCTGACTTAAGCCCAGGCCTAAACCAAAGCCCTGATGAATCTGGCCTATGCTGCTACCTGTCGGCGCAGGGATATTAGTAGGCGTCTCAGGTAAAGGTGCTGGCTGTTGCCTCTCTGCGGGAATATTCCTGCTAGTCTGGTGCTCTCCTACTATTGCCCTGGCCTGTGTAATTAAGGTTTCCTTATTGTCTAAGATATATTGCCTGGACGCAATACTCTCTGCCATCTGCGCCAGTAAGTCAAATATATTAGAAAGGAACTTTTCCTCAGTTAAATTATTATTGAATTCTAAGCCATTAGCCAACCTTTGCAGGTGCTCATCCGTAATCTCGCCTAAATTATCAAAAGCCAGAGCCACTGCCACTGCCTCTTTTACCTCCTTAGATAAATAGGGATACAACTGGTTAAGTTGTGTATGCCAATACTCATGCTTTAAATTCCAGAGTCGGAATTGACTGGATTCAGTGTGGAATTTAGGTTCAATGATTAAGCGGCCTTTCTCATCAAGAGAAGTAACAGGCTTAGCGTTAAACATCATAAAGATTGAATTGGCAGCACTGGGAACCGAAACTCCAAAGTCAGGCGCAATTTGTTTAATCTTACTGCTTAATTCCGTATGCGACTGCTGAAGTAATGTATCCTTTACCCATTTTGCTAATTCCTCTGAGTTCTCTATTTTTGCTGCACCATTTCCATTGTTAGTTATGGCGGCTGCTAATCTATCAAAGAAGGATAAGGCCTGATTATTTCCCTGCGTGGCTTCTTTTAATATGGCGGCTAAAGCCAGCCAGAGCACTACTTCTTGGTATTTAGAAGCATTTACTGCTGCCGTAAGATTTACGGCTAATTTACCATTTCTTATGCCATTATTTGCAAAATATGTTTCCGCAAGCAAGCGCTGCGCTTCAAATTCTTTAACCACCTCTTTATCTTCACCATTGTGCGCCTTGGCCAGCAGTTGATGATAGAAAGCAGTCATCTTTTTATTTAAAGGATCATTTTCTTTATATTCTCCATTCTTTTGGGCATCCTCTATAACTTTAGCCTGCTCATCAAGGTAACTCTCAGTTACATAAATAGAGCCATTCTCCTGCCAGGTCTCTCCTACAAGAATGGAAATTTCTCCCTCTTTTAATGAAGTTTCCTGGCTAACATAAATTACCTTTCCTGACGTATTATTTATCTTATACACTACCAGGCCTGCAGGATGTGTCTTTCCTTCCTCATCTTCTAACTGCAGATCTGACCAGCGCACGATATAATTATCTTTGATACCCTTTAAGTTATTTATCCTCTCTAAGATTACCTTTCTCTGCACAGGAGTAAGTTGTTCTAAATCAAAAATCTTTTCTTGCTCATCAACCACTTGACCATTTTTTATAGAGGCAGTAGCAGCTTTCTTCCATACTTCTACCTCAAAAACCTCTAATGCTTTCTTAACTACCTCTTCATCACTATCCTCTAATAATTCTGTAAACGCATCAACAACCTCATCATCTACCTTAATCTTCCTATTCTCTACCATAGCCAGCAGCGCAAGTTTACCTTGCTTATCAAGGCTGCCTTCCTCTAACATTTCTAAAGCAACTTGCTCTGCCGCTTCTCTATTTTGTGCCTTCGAAACAACATTTGCCCAGAATCTTATTTCTACATCCTCGTCATTTAGATATGTGTCTAAATCTTGACCTGCCTCTGCCAATAACTGCGCTGCTTTTCTACGGATGGAGATAATCTTTTCTTGATATTGCTCATTGTTAACCTTTCCATAAGTACCCTTATTGAGCAAATTCAATAGTTGTCCTTTTACAGCATCAATATTTCCGCCATTTTCTAACACTCCTAATAACCTTTCTATTTCTTCTAACTGCGTAAGGTTCGGCCTCTTTATGTTGTCTAATATAGTTCCCAATTGGCTGGGTTGTTTTGTCTCTCTTAAGAAATCTAATAGCAAGGTGCGGATTTCTGGATTCTTGAATTCACTGACATTAACCTCTACTTTTAAGTTAGGTTCTGCCTTTAAGTTAGGTTCTGCCTTAACAAATTCAGAAATAATCCTGAATACTATCTTAGCAAAACTCACCTCCAGTTTATCTCGGTCAAGTTTCATCTCTTTATGTAGAGAATTTATTAAACTATCTATCATATTTTGGGTCGGTATCACTTTCTTATTCTCCACCAAGAAGGAGATGGTTTTTTCTAAAGCAGAAATGAGTTCTTGAGCGTCTCTATTATCTCTTAAACTGCTAATAAGGTGAATAATTTCATCGGCCTTAACATTAATCTCATTTATTACTGTCTTATAGTTGTGCTCAACTAAGATATCTAAAAGATGATTAAATTTCTCAGTTAAGATAGTGCATAATGCAAGATTGCCTTCCTCTATAATAATACCCCAGGCAGAATTGATTTTTTCTTTATCTGCTTTTTGTGGATATTTGGCATAAACTGTTAACAAGGCAATATTTACCCAAATCTTTATATCTTTATCTGGGTCATTCAAATAACTTTCGATAGCGGATAAATCGCTTTCCACCAATGAAGCCAATACCTGCAGGGCAATAATTTTATCTGCCTTATCATCAGTTGATAATTTAGTTTTCATAAATTCTCGAGCAGTCTCTGGACCAAACTGGTTAATAAATGAAGATATCTCACTTTCAGAAAGTTTACCTTTCTTATCGCCTATTCTCTTTAGTTTCCTGTAACTTACGGTAATATCATTCTTTCTTCCTTCTAAGCAGTCAATAATCTGCTTAATCTCTGATGCATTAAGTGCTTTTTGAACATCTGAAATTTCAACTTTATTCTTTTCTGCCCAAACCTTAAATAATCCTGCGGCTTCATTCCTTAAAGCAGCATTTTCCTCTTTTAGTAAGAATACTATCTGCGTAATGGTGGTTCTATTAACATAATCAAGCAATTTTTGTAATTTCTGAACGGCTTTAATCTCCATCTCTGGCTGGCTGTTTCTTAAAGCAATGTTTACCAAGGCCTGGACTAAATTCTTACCAAATTCTTCTCTCTCTTTTCCTTCTTTGACTTTGCTAAGATTAATGTTTTCTATTGTCGCCATTGCTTGCATATGGAACGAATCTAATTTTATATCCTCTTGTTCTTTCTTGCTCGGAGCATTGACAATTGTTTCTAATATAGATAAAGCCAAGGAAGGATTATTATCAGCGATTTTTGCAATTATGTCCATTGCCTGCTGGCGCACACCAGCACTCAATTCGTTATTAAGCACAATCTGGCTTAATGCTGGTAAAGGATTGTGTTGCTGGGAAACTGTAGAGATATCCTTTACCCTGCCATCTAAAAATGCCGCTAAGGCCTCAGCCAAAACATTATTTCTCTTATCTTTATCTTCTTCTCTTAGGCCTTGCTGTAATTTTGTGGCGTAATAATCCACTGGGTGGGTCACGGTTAGAGTGTCTTCTGTCTTTACATCTACTCCTGTATTAAATGCTCCAGTAAAATTAACTTTCTTAATTGCTTTGCGCAGTGTCTTTTCTTCGCCATCCCAGGCATCAAGACCAATTTTTCCTTTTATAATTTTTAAATACTCTACATCCTTGATTGCGCCGTTATCGCTATCAAAGAGGAAATGATAGAAGGCCAATTTTCTAACCTGCTCGGTTCTGGCACCATCACCCATTAAAATCAAATCCAGAACTCTTTCTTCGTAATTAGTACTTTCAAAAGTAACTTTATTATTTTCCCTTTGCTGTCTTAAAATTTCTTTTGCTTTAAGATAATCCTCAATGTCCTTTTGGCTAAATACAGATTTATTGAATTTAAATACGACCCTGCCAGTGTATAATGAGCCGATGCCTGCAGCAATTGCTCCTCCTATTCCTGCTGCAATGCCGCCTATCCCACCGATAAAAATAGCCGCAACCAAAAGGCCTGCACCTATAACCGCAAAACTTATAGAAGCAAAACTTGGTTTCCAAGAAGAAGTTAGCCGCAAACCGAATTTTCCTGCATAATCACTACTGGCAAATTCCTCTACTTTGGCTTGGGCCTGGGCTTCAACTGCTTCTCTAAAGATATATATCTCGTTGCCATTTCTGGCAGAAAGCGGTAGACCTTCAGCTACCTTTTCTCTACGCAGAGTAATAACCTCGCCTTCTTTTTCCGCATAAAAGGCCTCAATTCTTCCGTTTAGATATACCAAACGGAAATTATCACCTACATCAACCACTCCTTTGTCCAATAACAACCCATTAATCTGCTCTACATCCAAACCTGCCTGCTGCATAAGGCCTAATAATCTTGTGGCTACCTGATTTAAAGAAGCGATATTATCTGCGGCTTCCTGTAGCGCTTGACTTACCTTTGCCTGCGCAATTAATTCCTTTGCCTTCTCTATTCTTTTTGTTTTATCTGACCTTACTTCCTCTTTGCTCAAAAGATAAGGAGCATATCTTGAGATTACCTTATTCAGTCGGCTGTCGTTAAGCACCTTTTGCGTAAATTCCTCTTTATCACTGATAGGAATTTCTGTAGTACTTAACTTCTGCATCTCTTTGCTCTTTATTAAATGCCTTCCCCATGAACCAATGCCTCTACCAAAAATATCCTGCGGGAGTTTAGTAGAATTAAAGAGGTAGAATTGTTTTTCTGGAAGCGGCTGAACTGTCTGCACTGTTCCTTTTTCATCCAGCACAACCCACATATCCGGCCGGGCAAAAAGCAGCGTTACAAAATCGCCGTTAGCCTTCATTATTAATAACGGCTGGCTATCCTTAGCATAAAATTCCTTATAAATATCGTCTGTTTTAACTCTGTAGGTATATGTCTTTTTGTGCAGTTTTTCCAGCAACTTAGGAATATTATTTACCTTGTGTAATTTCTCCTCCAGAGCATACGCTAAAATTACATCTATTGCTTCCTTTCTGTCTATACCCAGTGTTTCATTGAGGGAGTCTACTAAATAGGGGATATCCTGCTGAGAGCTTATATCCTGCAGTACTTTCTCTACTTCCCTTGCATTCATCAACAATAATCTCTTGCTAAGATTTTCAAGCCCAATCTCTTTTAAGAAATCCCGCTTTTCTTTCTCAGCCTTCAGCTCATTCCTCTGTAATTTATCTTTAAATTCTCTCAAAGAATCTTTTTGCGCGTATAATATAACTTTACCTTTACTTTCTTCTGCGTGACGATTATAGAAACTTACTTTCTCCTGAGAGAGGATTTTTTCGTAACGGTGTTTTAATTCTTCGTATCCTATATCCCAAATTCTCTGTGTCCTTGTAAACCTCACCTCTCCCTTAGAACCCAAATCCATCAGGAAGAGGAATTTGTTAAACTGTTCTTCGTAATTCTGCTCAGTTATAGTTTTATCTATGCCAAAAATCTGTTTTATTGCGGTTTGTAGGGAAGCATTTACGTTTTGCGTATCAAACTTAGCTAAGTCTGGCTGGAAACTCTTTCTCCAGTATTCAAAAAGGGCAACCTTCTCCTCTTTAGAAAGCTCATCCACCCGCTTCTGGGTGCCTTTGTTTCTTATCTCTATTACGCTCTGCGCGTCTTTTACCTGTTTTTCAATTTTCTTTAATTCTTCCTGCATTTTTTGCAAAACTTCCCTGGCCAGACGGGTATGCTCGCCTGCTAAAATATCCTTCGCCGCTTGCAGGCGCATAAGTTGTATATCTTTATCATTATCTGGAGTTGCTAACAAAGATTTTAGATTTGCTAAATAAACAGGGATCCTCCCTAAAGCATCATTTCTACTATTCGTAAGTACCGCATCTTCTTCCAGTTTATCTAATTCCTTTAAGGCCTCCTCAACGCTCCTAATCTCATTTTTATCATCCTTTATCAATCCTTTATAGAGAACCACTAAATCCTTAATTCTCTGCCGGTGCGTAACTGCTGAACTTCTTATAACAGCATCAATCACAGCAGAAACCGCATTAAGGTCTTCTTGTCTGACTTGAACTGTTTCTGCCTCTTGTCTCTTTAAATTCTTAAGTATCTCATTTAACTGCTTAATATTCTGGGAATAATCCAAGGATTGCCCCTGGATATTATTTATGGCTTGGGCTAAGTTTTTTAATTGCTGCTCAATTTTGTTAAGCTCATCTTTTACAGCAGTATCTTCCTGTTTGATTTCCTCACTTACCCACTCATCTCTTGTAATCCCTGCTTCTGCCCAGCGGTGCACCAGCGTATCTAACTTCTTCAAAGTTTCCTTTAGGGCGCTCCTTAACTCTGCTTTTACCCGCTCATCCTTTATTTTTTCCAGTTGTGTATTGATAAATTTCTCGGTTATACCTTCACGGCCAAAGCCAGAAACCATATCTTTTCCCTCAGTGTTTAGGGTTTTTCTTAACTCCTGCTTAGCAGTAAGATGAACTAAAAGGTCTCTCCTGACCTTGTTATTTAGGGCCTCTATTTCTTTTACTTTTTCCTCTGCGCTCTTTTTCTCTTCCAGTACCTTCTTTATGGTGTAGTAAAAATCTTCTCTCACTTCTGCCTTTTGGTTATCATCTAATGTGGTAGCTATCCCTGGCTGGCTTTTGTCAAAACCAAAATGTTTCTCTGCTGCTTCAATTGCCTTAAATATCTGTTTGGCCTGCTTTTTTAATTCACCTCCCACATAGGTTGTGGCGTCACCCTCAAAGAGGGATTTTGCTTTTCTGTTCTTCCTATCTTTAAGCCAATCTTCAGCAATCTTTTTAAAATGGTCATCTTGCTTTTCTGATAATTCCTGTAAAGCCTCTCGCATTCTCGTAACACAATCCTCGTGCTTTTCAGGCTTATCAGAAACCTGCAAGGTCTTCTCTAAATTTTCCTTGAGCATATCACCCAAAGCTACAGACCTGGCTTTACCGCACAATTCCTCTCTCTTATGCGCATAATCTTCATCTACTAATGTAGGTAGGGAACGCAGATACCGGTAGGTTTTCTGCTCTTCTTCAGACAGGAAAGAAAGATATTTTTCTACTCTCTTATCTGATAACTTTCTTATTGCGCGAATGTCTAAAGTATCTTTAGCAATAAAAGGATTAGAGAATGTTACAATTGTTTTTATAACATCATCTCTCTTTATTCCGCGTTTTGCAAATTTCTTGACTATCTCTTCGGCAATCTCATCTGCTTCTTTAAGACCCAGCACAAAATCAGGGGATTCCTGTTTCTTTTTATGGATAGTATCAAGGATAGTAGCATCTAAGTTTGCTCTACCAAAATTAAGCCGGTGATTAACGTAACTGTCAGGGTCTTTTTGCGCAAAATGGATGAGAAAACCTGTAGCAGTGGCTGCTATACTGTATGGTATCCAGGTAAGCCAACCCAATCCCCGTGTGGTAAGCCCGCCTAATCCCATACCAAACGGCGTGAAAGTTATCCATTTACCCGGCTGCCTATACCCAGATAACCCCAGTTTTTCTCTCCACAATTCAATCCAAGCGGTTCCAGAAGTATCAGTTTTACTCTTTCTCAGCGTCTCTACCACATCCACAAAGGGGACCTTCTTGTTACCAAAATTTGCTTCTCTTGCCTTTAAGAACTCATCATAGCCAAGAGAAATTCTCTTATCCAAAGAGCGTAATTGGTCTGAATAAAATTCTACGGTTTGTTTATCCGTCGCAGATAATAGGCCCTCTAACAACCTATTATAAACTTCTCTGTACTTTTTCTCTTCCTTTATCCGCCAAGAGAAATTTCTTAAACTGAATGCCAATGCCATAGTTCGTTCTTGCGCCTGCTTAGCTTCTCCTTCCATTTTTTGTATTGGGCTAAACAACTTCTTTATCTGCTCTTCTAATTTAGCCTCATCCATTGATGCTGCCTTCACCAGCAAATTCCGCGTCGGCCTTGCCTCTGTCCAGTAATAGAGACGGTTATTATTAAGAACAAATGATTGGGATTGCTCCAAGAAAGAAGTTCTATTTCTTAAGCGATGCTCTTTAATTATTGCTACAGGATTCCACCATTTCTCTCCTGTGCGGGTTACTCCTCCCAAGTAGTAATAAGGATTATCTATAAAATCTTGAACAAGAATCTGTTTATCTTCTAATCTTAATAGGCCGGATTGAGATTGGCTTTGTGAAGTAGTTGCTCCTTGTGGCTTCAGTATATCTTGGACATCCAGTATATTTTGCCGGATATCTGGCAGAAGCCGAATCCGATCATAAGCACCGACTACGCTGGCTAAATGGTTAAAGGTATATTCAGGATAAATCAGGGAGGTGACAAAATCTGCATCTGCCAGCCGCTGCTCTCTTGGAGTTTGACTAGCGGAAGAAGTAAATAAAGAATCATTTATTGTAGTGTAAATTTGGGTTATTCCTTGAATAGAAACTGGGCTAAGTGATTGCCCGGATGATAAATCGGGGGCGAGTTTTTCAAGTACAGGCTCAAGTACAGGCTTAAGAGAGGGCGCAAATGGCACAATATGCCTTAATAACTCTGGAGACCCCCGCGTGCCGTTTGAAAGGATAACTGTATCTAAAAGACGTGTAATTGCTATCCCTTGGCTTTCTGATAACTTAGATAGACCGGCTTGCTCACGCTGGGTATTTAGGTAGTTAATTACTCTCGCTGCCTTGGCAT
Organism: uncultured Planctomycetales bacterium; assembly: GCA_964405005.1. GTDB lineage: Bacteria > Omnitrophota > Gorgyraeia > Gygaellales > Profunditerraquicolaceae > CAYOMI01. The sequence goes on from CAYOMI010000002.1 coordinate 10,436, forward strand.
CAGTGGTGCGTAAGTTATTTGCCTGAATATACTCGGTAAAGAGGTTACCTTTTAAAGCCTTGCCAGCAGCAACTATCTCCCTAAAACTAGAAACGCCGTTTATTGTCCTTTGGGAATCTGCTGTTATGTTGTTATATCCCTTAACCGCCACATCTATATCTGTTAAGGTCTCTTTGGCATTAAGTTTGACTAAAGGGTTATTTATATCGCTACTACGAAGTATCAAGCCCATATACCCTTTTGCCTGAGTGGCCACACTCTTTAAAATCCTCTCAATTTGTTTTTCCGCAGAATCAGGGTATTGGGATACCAGCAAATCATCCCAGGTAGGCTTATTCTTGTAGTCAATGGCATCCTTAAGAATCTCTCCAAGAGCCCTAAAGGACTTATGGTCTTCTGCTGCCTCAGCAGTAACCAGCATATTTTTTATCTTCTCAATAATAAAAGTTGAGTAGGCGGCATCTCTTAACTGATTGCTAATGGCTTTGTGAATTTCTACTACTTCTAATCTCTTGGCATTGGTAAGCAAACCTTCTACATCTAATCTCTCGGCATTAGTAAGCGAACCTTCTACATCACCGCTACGTCCTTTAATCTCTATAACTTTCTCTCCCTTATAACGAGAGTTAATTCTTGCATTTATTTCATTTAATAAATATTTAGGCATATTGTCTGTACTCGGGGCCTGAAAATATACCCACCTTTCTGCATCTTCTCCCTTGCGGTTGTTACGATGGATACCCTGGAGCAAACGAGTTAACCGCCAGTTCTGGCCATCAGCGATAACCAGATTAATATTCCCCTGATAATCCACACCTGTTGCTCCCTGTTCATTAGATAAAATCACCCTTATCTTTCCATTGTCTAATCCCTGTACGTTTATCCACTCCTTGCTTAGGGTATCAATATCCTGGGGCTTGCTGTTAATATTTATTTCTTTTAACTCAATTTGTGATTTTTTACTCAGTTGTTTCTGCAATTCTTGATAAAGCTGGCTATCCCTAACTAAGATAAGCCCATTCCTTCTTCCCTCTAAAATTTTCTGCACAATATCCCCTGCTAATTTTTTACTATCGGAGGTATGTGAAATAACGCTTGTACCATCAAACTTTGTCTCGGAAATTTTCTCTATACCCCTTCCTATTTGGAACTTAAGCATTAATTCCACAGAATCAAGCGTGCCGGAAAAACCTAAGACGCTGGTATGCGGGCTGAATTTAAGGATTTCTGTCAAGGTTGCCTGCGAATTTGCCGGTGAGGTATATAATTTAGTAGGGTCAACTCTATGGGCCTCTTTGGCTGCCAATGCTGCCAATAGATACTTGTCGCTCATTACCTTATCCGGCTCAACCCTTCCTCTTTCTACTACCAGGATACCCCCTTTATCCTTCCCTTCATTAATGACTTTATATCTTCCGTTTTGTCCCTCAGGATAAAACCTTGCTCTCAACACTGCCTGGGTTACCTCTGGCGACAAATGCAACTCTCGCTCAAATATCTCTCTGGCCTTGGCATTTATCACTACTTTTTCCATCAGCGCATCGTAATAAAAACCTGGTCTTTGATTCTCTTTTACCTTTTGAAAGCTCAATTGCTCAATCCTGCCTTGGTGTATCAACTGTTTAATTTTATCCCAGGCCTCTTTGGTAGTCCTTATTATATCAGTAGATAAAGGTATTTTTCCTTCAGCAGTAATGTAAGCATTGTCGCTGGCAAAATGCAGGTGAAACTCATCAAAGCGGATGACATCCTGAGTATTTAGAACTTCGCGGAAAGAACCACGCAGTATATTATGCAGGTGACCGAAAGAAACATCATCAATCAAAATTACGGCTTTAGGATCTTTAAACAGCGCCTCCAATAAATTTGCTTCACCGTTTCCTATAGGGACGAGCCCTAAACCAAAAGTGTCAAAAATCTCCTTGTATTTGGCTTTGGAGACCTGTTCTCCATCCCTAACCACCAGAGTCATATTCTTTCTGAAATTAATCTTGCCTTCTTTATCTACTCCTTCTGCTCCCCATAAAGCATGTATAACCAGTTCAATCATTCCAGGAAGGGTTTTTCCTCCTCCGGAGCGTAAGAGGGGATTCTTTTCTTTAAATAAACCACAGAGCATCTGTAATCCTTCTGTAGTCTTTTCAGGTTCCTTAATTTTTCCATCTTCACCAAATCTTAATTTTGCTTCTACTGCATATGTCTTTAAGCCCACTTTGAATAAATCAAAGTAGTAGTCACCTGCATATTTCCCTTTGCCTATAATCCCCTTGGCTTCTTTTGCTAAATCCGCTCTTATCGCTTGATCGCTTCTGCCCTCAAATGAAGTTATGCTCTGATTAAATTCTCGGATGAAATTATCTAGGTTAGCATTTAAAATGCCTGATTTAGGCTTCATTGTTCCGTTGGGATTAAATTCTACATTTAGTTTGCCCTCGTTATTTATTAACCCTACTTCCTGCGCCTTCTGCAAGGTTGAAATCTGAGCAATCAATCCTTTAGCTGCCTTCTTCAAAGTTGCATCCACTAATAAATCTTCTCCTTTGACACTCTCGCCGTCTTTTGTGTTGCATATTTTCTCCAATAGTTGTTGTGCCTCGCCTATTTTGCCGTTATCAACTAATTCTCCAAATACTCTCGTTCTTAACTTATGCTGAAGTTGAAATTCTAACCCGCTATTGGGGTCATTAATTATTTTCTCTATTTCTGAACGTTTAAATTCATACCTATAGCCGCCTTTTACCTTTAGCGTAATAATTTCTTCTTCTTGGCCATTGGCTGGTGTTTCTTTAAATTGTTTTTTAAGTTTCTGAATTTCTTTCATAGAATTGGCCTTAAAGAGGGCAAATCTTGCTATGGTAGAAATCAGCACTGGATCATTAATATCCAAGGTATCTGGAATATCCTTACCTGTCTGGAGATAATAATCCCGGACCCTATCCATCTTTCTAGTTGCCTCTGCATCTGGATTCGAGGTTTGAGTTTTAAGCCTCGCAAAATAACCCTCGACATATCCTTTATGTAATGAATCTGCTTTGCTATGGAGTTTAGCAAGTTCCTCTTGGCCTGCTCCCTCTAGATACCTTTGCCAATAATCATAGCGCGCCTGATAATAATCCTTTTCTGTTTTGCTTATAGGTTTCCCAAGTGCTTTGCTGTAATTATCTCTTCGTGTTGCAAAATCTATTACTAAACTTTCATATCTACTTCTTAATTCTCCGGTTAATTCTACCTCAATCTGGTCTCCTATATTTATTTTCCTTATTTTTCCCTGTTCGGTTTCAGCGCCAGATTTAATCTCTCTCTCACTTTCACTAACTAAATCACTACCTTCATATTGTTTATAACCGATTTTAACCTCTCTGAGTCCGCCGACACTCCTTTGCCGCTCAATTAATACCTCAGCAATCCTCTCTGCGCCCTGGCCTCTTTTTAATTCGCCAATATCTATTCTTGCGGAAAGTTTATCCTCGCCTACCTTAAACTCTACTGTCTCGCTACCTGTCTCTGTCTCAGTAACCACCTTTAAGGATTTAGAGGTAAGTAATTTAGGGTTCCTTTCTATAAGACCTGCGTTAAACCCTCTTAACTGAGCATACTCTTCCATTAAAGGCATCAATCTATTTGCCTTATCTCTCAATGCCTTTAACTGCTGCATTGTTTCTTGACTGGCCCCACTATTCTCCAATGCATCTTCTGCCTGCTGGGTTGCTCTTCCTTTTCCAAACAAAAATATCTCAAGGTGTTTTTGTATTGCTTTCTGTTTTGAAGTTTGTTCTGGTAAAAGAATTTCTGCACGGCTAATGATTGCTTTCTTTGCTGCTTCTTTATCACCGCTATTAAATGCATCTCTTATACCTTTTTCTCCTCTATAAACTTTACTAATTGGCTTTTCAGAAGATCCATAAATGGTCACTTCGCCCTCAGGAGGAGCATTCTCTTCACCAGAAAGAATTATTTTTCTCTTGCTAGGGCTGGGAAATTCTCTCTCTATTTTTTCCTGAATGCCTGCTTCCTTTCTCGATATTTCCGCAATTGAACTATATTTATTAAATCTCTGGAATTCTTTTAATGTGGCGCCTCTGTTTATCTCGCCAGGGCCTTGGGGTCCGCGTCCCTCATGCACAAGAAGCAACTCAAGATGCTCAGGTAAAATATTGCCTGTCTTTATAGCCAATCTAACCCAACCTATAGCATTTTCCTCTTTAGACGAAGGAGCAACTGCTTTATAATTTGCCATCCCTTTCTCAAAGTTCTCTCTATTTGTAAAATTATTGTAGACCCTGTTAGTTAAAACATCTGTATAAAGACCAGCCCTCTTTATACTATCCAGAATCCTTGCCACGCCAGTTACATAACCGGAAATATAAAACAGAGAATCAATTTCTGCTACGATAGAGTTTTTATTCATTATGGCAGCGAGTTTTCCCAATTTTCCTGGCGCAAGCGCGGATAGCCATTTATTTTTGGCAAACGCCCAATCCGCAGCTGATACTATTTTGGTTGCAACGCCACGTGAAGCACCCAATTTCACACTCAGACTTTGATAACCGGTCTCAGGCGCTAACTCGCGGGGTGTATTCATTGCTATCCTCAGCAAAACCCCCATAAATTTGCCGTGCTTGGCAGCAGCAATATACTGCAGTGCCTGCGCCCGGTCAATAGAGAAAAGTTCGCCAGCAGTAAGAGGTCTATAATGTATCTGTCTTGTTATGGGATCTTGTTCTTCTTTGCGGAAAGGATACCATTTGTCTGCAAATTTCCAACCCCAGACCGGTTGATCCATATTAATGTAAAATACATGGTCAACAGTTTTCTCAACTGCTCCTATGGTTGTATCCCAGACCGGCTTAGCCTTATCCATAACTAGAGAAATAAATGGCCACTTTACAGTTCCTTTTAAAGGCTCGGCCACAAATTGATGCACAAGTCTCTGTTTTGGCCCTTCAGCTAACTTTACCTCTTCATTTGCCAAAGTCCCGTAATGTTTAACATTCTTACCCACATTATTAAAGTATTTATTACCCGCCTTTGACAAGGCAAACTGCACTAACTTTGCATAAACCGCACCTCTTATTCCGCTTACTACAATCTGTCCAGGACTGGCTTTACCGGGTATTAAACCATTACCTGAGATTAAATTACCATCTTCATAAACCAAGGGTTCTGCTCCAAAGGACCTGCCTGTTTTCTTTTCTAAGTAACCAATACCAAAATCTCTTCCTATATTTATCCCTGCGCCAGTGGCTATAACACCGACATTACGTATTAATCCGCTGTAGTCGGAGAATTTGCCTGTAAGATTTCTATTTCCTCTTAAAAATTCGGAAAGCTTGCCAGAAGAGGCTAGAAAACGCGCGTATGCTCCCCAAGTAGCTGCCTCCATCGCTGCTTCTTTCCATTCATTAGTCTTAAAACTATCTAAATCTATTGCCAATCTTGCCGCAACAGCAGTGGCTGTCCAGGTTGCGAGAGTAAAAGTCCTCTGCGCTGCCCACGTCCATCTATTTATTATCAGCCTATCATCTACAACGCCGTAGTATGGATTAAAAGAGAAATTTAATATCTTACCGAATCTATTCTCTGTCCAGAATTTTGATTTTGCAAAATCAGTATAATTTGCTACTCCTCCGGCAAAACCAATTATTCCGCCAAAGAACGCTCCGCCTTTTGCTCCTGCCATCCAGCTTTCGCCCTTTAGACCTTGAACGATTTTAACTAAACCTCTCCCTGCCTGACCTCTAAATACATCCTTTATGCCTCCTCCTAAACTTAAAAAATCTAAACCCGTAAAACTCTGAATATTAAATTTAACTGTATCGCCAAAACTTGCATTATTTAACTCAGGGGCGTGCAACACATTATTGGTTGCCATATCCACATTACCAAAGAGAATAGCATTATTAACTATACCTTTATAAGTAGTAAATTTTATTGCCGCGGGTTTCAAGTTCGGCGCAATATTCTCTGTAGGAATAAATCTTCCATCAGCGGTTTTCTGCAGTAATCCTTTGGCTGCAGCCCTATTATTAAGGTGTATATTAAACATATGTAAACCAAAAATAGTCCCAAAGGTAATCAGTGTTTGAGGAAGATATTTCTTATTTACATCCCAACCCCAGAGCGGCTCCTGGTTCCAAATCATATTGAGAGTTTTGTTCACCAATAATTCTCCTCCTGCAAAAGCCAATCCGGATAGAGCGGCACTTCCTTTTGTCGCAGGGCTAAGTAGCCAGTTGGCCTTTGAAGAAAGATTTAAACTGCTTCCTACTTTACGAAGAAGTAACAATTCTGCCAGTATCTCAAATGCATTACCTGTCCAGCCAGCAGCTTTCAGGTACCCTTCCCGCTGCTCTTTTGCCCAAGTAAAAGGATGCCAGTCTCCTCTCCACATATTCCATATTTCCTCACCAAGGGCCTTATTTTGCTCGTGAAAGACCTCTTTGTGTCTCCAATAAGAAGGCATACAAGCATAAATAATAATCTTCTCTAATGCCCAGCCAGGTGATTCTACTATGCCTCTTGCTGAATTAAACGCAGTTCCTGCCAGCCTGAAAGGAAACTCTATTTCCGCACCTGTTACCATTAGAGCCAGATTAAGATTGGGAGCGTATAAAGCTTTTTCTATAGGGACGAGTTTTCTCGTAATCCACCAAGACCTGTTGATATAATCTTGTAAATCCTTCTGCGTTTCTCCAATCCATATGCTTGTGCTTTTGGCTATGTCATAGAGGCGTTGGTCTTTCTTATTGGAAGAATTCTTTGATTGCATAATTAAATCTGCGGCAGCTAAAACCTCCTCCAGTGAAACATTTCTCTGTTGAAGCTGTCCTCTCAAAAGCTGATTCTCGCCATGCCGAGCCTTCATAAGATCCTCTGTTGCAAGCTCTACACATTCTCTATCAAGCTCGATTGCTTCATTAGACTCGGGTGATAGTTTATAGAACTTATCATTATCCCCGCTCTTGGAATACTTAAAAAAGACTCTGCCATCATTAGCGTAATGCACAATCTGCACAGGTTGACCTTTGTAATAATAACCTAAAACATTATTTTCATCTTCTTTTATCTCTAGGCCTCCGGTAAAATGATTTACGCCTTTAGATAGCGGGTCAGTAGTAAAGACTTCACGGTAAGCAGCCTTCGCTGTATAACTTTTGTTAGAGACGACTACCTGAATGCCTATTGAACCATCCGGATTCCTGCGCACATTTATCTTTGCATTAGGATTATTTTCTATTTGTCTAAGGATTCCCAAAATACTCAACATGCTATTGTCTCCCAGATTGCTAGCTATACTTAAATACTCTTTGGCTTTCTGGTTATCCTTTCCTAGTAGGTAAGATATGCCAAGGTTGTGATACATTGCATCTGCGCCGGGAACACTCCTATCCGTTAATCCTTCCATAAGCTGAGCTGCTTCAGTTATTCTTCCGTATTCAAGGCTGCGCTTTGCCATTTCTACTTTTTTCACATCCTTATTTTGAAAACCACAAACGATTTTTGACTTACCAGCGAGCATTTGCAACAAGTGCTCTCTAACAACTCTTCCTTCGGCATCCTTACCAATAACCCAGACCTTAGAAAGATCCCAACCTGCTTCTTTATATCTCTTCTCAAGTGAAGAATCTCCACTTCCGCGTATAGCAAGTTCTATAATATCTTTTCCGTTATGCAGGGAGACATGGCCTATGGGATTATCGTCGCGCGTCATATATACAATGCTATATTTATTAGTACCGATTTTTTCCATTAATTCACAAGTAAGCAAACTAATGCCTACACAGTTGAGCCCCTTCTTACTGTCTTTATCTGGATTTATTCCTCCAATATGTAAGTTGGTATTATTATAGATTAAATCTAAAATAAATTTCTCCTTTAATTCCTGAGAAATATTCAATTTTTGCATCTGCTGACCAAAATTATCCCAGGTTAATCCGCCGGATACACCCAAACGCACAATCAAATTTTCTATTGGTATATATTGACTCTTTGGGTCTCTCCTTTCAAATAATTGATTATACAAATCCGTCAACCATTTCTTAGAGTCGGTGGAAAGATGGCTGTAAAAACCAATATCAGCGCCAGAGAGCACTATCCCACGTTGGCCGAGGAATAAAACGTACGAACCATTTTTAAAGTAAAGTTTTTGGTCATTGGGGCTGCCGCCGACTATCTGTTCCCTGTGCTCCACCTCATTGCCATTAATTGCTACAACCTGCGCCTCACTTCTAGCCCTATGCTCAAAAGTTACAGTGGTGGTATCTTTTACATTTTGTGTATTCCCAGAGATATATTGCCTATCATAGCGGTATCCACCCCGAAGAAGTGTAATACTCGGGCTACTTTGTCCTTCCTGCCAGTTGATTTTGTATTTGCTTGCGGATAACCAATGGCCCTCTGTTCTCTGACCACCAGCAGTAATATATTCGGGTATGATTATTTCAGTTTTTCCTTTCGCCTTGGGGGGAGAAACAGAAATTCCTTGTTCAATTTTCTTCTCCTTCTCTGAAGCATTTTTACTTAATGGAGATATATTGTAGGGTTGAAATCCTCCATTTAAAAGTACGGCCACTAATTGTTGGTTTTTCTTTGTAGCAAATAGGGCTAAAACACCAGTTCCTTCAATTGGTTCTGCATCAGCATTAACTCCAAACAATCTAGATATGGCTTTAGTAAGTGCAACCCCGGCGTTGGTGTTTTTCTTATCTTTATTATAATCTATTAGTGCTATATCTTGTGGCTCCAGAAGATACCCTTTACCTTTCATATGCAGCATTGTTACTTTTTGGCCTTCTACAATCTTTTCTTCTAATTTAAACTCTGAAGGATCATAGGTATCGGTCAAATTAAACCCTCCCCAGCAGAACCAACTTTTCCAGCCGCGTGGATTTTCTCTCAGGGTTTTTAATTTGAATCTCGCATATGGACTAAGTGTTTTTCTCGCTATAATACCATATTGTTCATCTGAAGAACGTTTTTTGCCATTTCTGTCACGCAATAAGGCAGAGTGTACATCTTTATTTGCGTCTACCCAAAATAATAACTCATCTCCTTCTCTATCATATCCAATCCATTTCTGCCCTGGCCGAAGCTCTGACTCCTGCTTTGTCTCTTTTCCCATTACCAGATCCAGAAAACTTGACTGGTTATTGAAGGCGCCTTGGTGGAAGAAGATCTTTTGAGTGCCGTTAATGTCTAAGAGAGGGAGACCTAACTCTTTATCAATCACTGCAGGAATTTTATCGAGCCACTTTCCTTTTTCAGCATCAAAATATTTCAACGCAGAGAATGAGCCGGGCTTATAGCGGTATTGGATAGTGCCTTTCTCATCCTTGCCTAATACCTCAAATTCATAGGAAATATTAAAAAGTTTGCCAATAATATTGCCGTCTTTATCCGTAATAAGGTGATTGACGCCCTCGGCTCTTTCACCTACTCCTTTATTATAAGGCCGCTCATTAGCATCGAATTTTATCTCTACCGGCTTTTTATTATTCATTCCATAGGGCTTAAGATAAGTTGGGCCAGCGGTGCCCATCTGCTTGGCAATGGCAATTTCAAAATAAGGAGCCACGCTTTCTTTGGTAAAGGTTATATTACCATAATATCCGTCTAAGCCAGCGCTGGCAGAGAATGTTCCCTGGTGGGAGAAGATAGCAATCTGGTTGTCGGCAGTCAAAATCCTTTCTTTAGTGCGACGTATCTCAGAAACTCTGTCTTTAACATTAAATAATGGTTTATCATCCTTCTTATTATGCCTGTCTTCAGGGGCCTTTTTGTCTTTGGGTGTATCATAATCTAGCGTGCGCTTGGCAAATAAATCTATGCGCGCCGTGCCAAAATCCAAACCTACATATTTTCCGTCATCACTTACCAAACCACGAATATGCTTTTCTATTCTTCCATTCTCCCTTCCATTATCAAAACCTTCGGCAGAGACTGAGTCTTTCTTATATTTATATTCTACGCCGCTCTCTTTGTTGTAACCCGTAATCTCACGAACAAAGGAGACACCAGATAATTTGGCTGCCATCTCCTGGATTTCCGTGCCTTTTCTGTTCTGTTTATTTATAGGTTTAATGCGGCCATCCTCTCTTACTCCCGGATAATTCACCAGCATATTCACCGCCTCAAACTGCTCGCCTGCGCCCAGGGTAAAGAGCTGCTCGTGGCTGTTAAATTCTAATACCCTTGCTTTTTCTCCTTTTTTATGCTCTTCTCCGTAAGGTAATACATAAACCCTGCCTTCGCCTATTCTATTTCCTGTTTCATCTACGATATTCTGTAAACCCAAGGCGATTCTTTCAAAAGAGGTAATTTCTTTACCATTTTCCATTAAGGCCGCATTTGCATAATAGCCATCTAAAGTTGCTTGGGTAGAGAAGGTTCCCTGATGAGAGAAAATACCCCTTTGATTATCACCAGTAAGAGTATTGCCGCTTACGCCTATATTAATTTTATGACTTATTGTCTGGTCTGCTCTGGCTGGTTTGTCGGTCTTACTGGGCTCATAACCCAAGCCTGACAATTCCTTCTTTAGTGTGTTTATTTGTTGTTCAATTACTTGGCGATTTTGCTTCTTATCTAACTTTTCTAATTTCTTATTCAATTGGTCTATTTGAAAATTTATTTCACCAATTTTATTTTGCCGCTCAACCTCTTTTTCCTCAATATCAGAGAGATGTTTGCCTAATAAAGCAAAACGGCCATTGCCAAAGCCTAAGATGGGCGCACCTTCTTTTGTAAAGGAGGCGGGTTTTTCTATTTTTACTTTAGGGCCTACGCCATCGTCAAAACTATCTGCAGTAAGAAAATCATACGTATAATCAATGCGACCTGTCTGTGCGTTATAACCCTTAATTCTGCGTATAAAGGAGGCATCCTCTAATTTTCCCAAGCCGCTTCTATTGGTAGTATCACGCTCACCTTTTTTATCTACTTGCACATAGTCCGTAAGTAGATTAATTTTATTAAACTGTTCTCCTACGCCCTCAGTAATAACAAAACCGCGCGAATCAAATTCTATTTTATTAATCTTACCGGGAAGCAAAGATATAAGATTGTACTCTTCAATTTCGCCTTTTCTCCTTGTTTGGATACCTACTGGAATATTAGTAACTTCTGTGCCTGCGGTATTATTCAGGAAAACATCCTCAAAATTTCCCGAAAGACTGACATAGGGAGAAGTTAAATTATTCAGGATGAAATCTACTTTTTGTTGATTTACCAAATGCCTGCCGCTTTCTTCTTCTACTCTAAGATTCTCTTCAAAGACTGGGCCGTGGTGTCTCTGGTAAGGTGGTGGAGAAGTATTGTTTTGGTTAAAGATCTCTTCGGCTGTAGGAATTTTTTGGTCAATAAGCTGTTTAAAAATTAAAGGATGTTCTTGATTTATCTGAATTATAGGCTTGCCATTTTCAAGGCGGCCTGTTATAGCCAGGTCTTTTATATCTTTTCCCACTAGCACCTTGGCATTTTTTGCTGCAAAACTTAAAAACCCTGTTCCATTCGCCCAGAAATCCACGCCTTCTAAAAGCATTTTATCTGGGCTAATTGCAATCTCTCCGACCTTCTCTCCCTTCTTATTCACTACTGGAGCCTTTATCGTTCCCTTCTCATCCTTAATAAAATAAGAGCCTAAAGCCGTCCCATCCACCCAGCCGGATTTAGCATTAGTTCCTGCCACAATACCTTTATCGCCAAAGGTAAAGGTTCCTACGCTACTTAGAGCCGGATTATCAACCCTGCCCCACTTATAATCCTTCGCCGGATTATTAGAGTCATTCGCTGCCGCAGCAATAATATAACCTCCTGTGCGCTCATGCTTATCATTCACAAAAGCATGCGTGGCCCACTCTGTCATCGCCCCTTCTGCTCTATAACTTGTGTCCTTATCAAATAAAAGCCGGTTATTTACGCCTACGCTTACCCAATTATTTTTAATTTCAGTCTCCAAGGCTGCCACTGGTTTTAAACTGCCATCAGCTGAGCGGATTTCGTAGAGGCCTTTATTAACCAATTCACGAATAAAGAAATCTGGTTGACGGTTGGAATCAGCGTTTATTGTGGTAGGACCTGTCTCTGCGGGATTCTGCACACCCGCATTATTATTCCCATTTCCCATCTCAATCTTGGGAATAAGCTGGGTTAAATAATAATCTTTGACTTGCCAAATCTTTCCATCCTTGTATCTTATATCAAGGTGTTCATTTATGGGTATAGCTTTTAGTTCTTTGCCTGTCTTTTGCTGGTAATAACCCCTGACCTCTGCAGAGCCATCTCTCAAAGAATTATTATAATTACTATCTTCTTTCCACCCGCCTGTGGGTGTATAGTTAGCGCGCCAGATATCCTGCCCGGATTTTGCGCTATAAAGATACGCCAGATTAGCCACATCATTACTCACAGTCCTTAGCCACTCGGGTTTACCCCATTGCATATCGCCTTGGCTGGTGACACTGTATCGAAGCGCATTATTTTCAGATAATCCAGGAGTAACGGTAATTTCTTTAGTTTGAATATTGCGCAGAACATTGGTAGCGTCTTCAAAGCCCATTTGAACCTGGCCAGTCGGCACCTGCCAGTTACCCCAAATAGCGGGTGTATAATCCAGGCCTCTTTCTCCTGCACCTAAATAGAATTTTGCTTTGCTATCTTTCTTAATTCCTTGAATTAAAAGGGTATCCCTATTGGGATTTGTCAACTTACCCGAACCTCCTGCGCCGATTTTTTCTACTAACTGCCGGGTGTAAGCGCTATTATCACTTCCTGCACCCATTCCAGTAGGTATATTTACGTGGCTGGGCATCTGAAAATCACCTTGGTTCTCAATTGCTAAAAGCCGACCCTTATTATCCCCAATCAGTGCTGTAATATCAGCAGTGCGACGGTTAGTATAATCTGAACCCATCCAGGATTCTGTGCTTCCATACAAACGAACCTTCGAATCTTGTCCTGTCTTTATATTAACCGCCTTTTCTAGGCTATCCACACTCCCATCTACAAACCAACCCTGTTTAAGGGGCATTCTTGCTAATGCTTTTCCCTGATTAAGAGTTCCATAAAATACACGGTCCACACCTTGACCGGTAATATTAACACGCGCGGTTTCACCATTGTCATAGGTGAATGATAGAGCATAAGAACGCTCTGGCCCCAATTGCGGGCCCACGCCCACAATTACGGGTTTATTTGCTGAGGAATCGGGATTAATGAAGAATATATCTTGGCCTTGACCAGCCGCAAATTTAATTTTATCCCCCACTCCTGGAGTAACGCCCATATTGGTAAACCTGATAGTACTGTTTGGCTGCGGAGTCAGGGTATAAATACTTTGCGACCACTGCGTAGCAGTTACATTCATTGACTCATTATATTTGGAAGGAAGCAAATTTCCTGCGGGGTTAGAATATGCCTCAGGAACTACTGGGTTGCCAATCGCCCTGCCATAAGGCTGCATATCCCAGACTAGAGGGGTGGAAATGCGGGCATTATAGGAGAGGTCATTAAAATATTTCCCTACCCAGACCGCCATCTCTCCGCTTACCGGGCCGCTATAAGAAAGATTATTCTTAAGGTCTGAAGCAGTATTTGTGCCCACAAAAGGGATATCCTTAAAGTAATCCTGTCTCTGTAGAGTTATTTCCTGATTTTTATAGGTAGCGCGGTTAAGTCTCTCCTGATCATAATAAGTATAAATAGGCCGGTCTATGCCTGAGGTTACTGAGGTAGTAGTGCCGGTATTTGGATTGTTATATTCGGTCTGAAAGCCCCATACCTCGCGGTAGGTTGTCTGGGGCAAACCATTAGGCCCAAAATCCGTCCAAGAAGGCCCCACTGCTGTGTTAGAGGTAATAGTATGGGTATAGTTCATATCCTGAATGTGGGTATCACTGCGTGGGGCATCAAAGGCGCTATAATTTGTATATCCGCTGCCGTAGTTTGAGCCGTAAAAATCGCTGGAGCCATAAGAATCGCTACCATAATCATAAGAATCGCTAACCCAGTCACCCGCTCCTTTTATCTTTTTGGCTTCTGCAGGCTCCAGTAACTCTGTATTCTCATCTAATTTGCTGAATAAGCCAAAACCTGAGAATTCAGCCAGGAATTTTTCTTTAGGTAGAAATTCCTCTTTATGCTCATTGCTAAAATAGACCTTATCCTCAGTGATTTTGGTTACCAGAATATAATGGTCGCCATTGACATGGGCAATGAAAGGAGTTAAGTTAGGGGATAGTCGAAGGTCCGTGGTCGTTAGTTTAACAGGATAGAGCGTATATCCAAAAAATTCAGAGGCCTTAGAAAGGGCATATAAGGAGTTTCTGATAATTTCCGGATTTCCTTCAGGTTTAACCACCTCATTTAAGATATCCACTGTCAAGGCCATTACTGCCACATCCTGCTCCACTACCTGAATACCTTTGTAGGTTAAGAAATCATATAATGCCTTTGCTCCACAAGGCTTTCCTTTAAGCCAGTTATAGATTTCCTCAATCCGCTGGCGAGACATATTTAAGGGTTTTTCTAATTCTATAGTCAAATTATCAGAAATCTTTATGGCATTTATCGGCTTTCCAGCAATATCAGTAAGGATATTTCTTATGGCTAAAGGGATGTCTACTTGCTGAATATTCTTTAAATAGGTAGGTGCAAATGTGCTGGCTGCGGCTGGCTTTTGCCAGAGTATGCGCCAGTCATATTCTACTGCCTGGGCCACCTGCTCAGGCAGAAAAACGCAAACCACAATAAAAGCCACAATTCTAATCCAAATTTTTCCCGCAAAACTACTTTTAAACTTGGGCGGGATCCCGCCTTTTTCTAAATTTGCCTGGCGGGAAAAACTGGAATGAAATTCTTCGGCAGGCTGTGTCTGAGGAGTGCTTTCTTTATTATTATTTTTACCTATATGAAAAAGGGGAAGAAATAGTTTCCCCCTTTCCCCCAATATTCTTATTATTTTTTCGATGAATTCCTTCATCATTTTATAAACTATTTCTTAAACTCTTTAATAACCTTCTAAAACAAAAACCGGATTGTCAAATACTAACTTTTGCGTCGGTATTCGGCAACCCGGCTATCCTGTTACAATAAATTTTATTAGGACCCGCGGCTTTGCGCCCCCATCTCACAATGGGTTTGCCCTTTTCGCTACCTTCCTAATTTGCAGTAAAAATATAACATTAAAATACTCTTTTGTCAAGGAGAATTTTCCTTTAAATTGGTAACGCTTTCTTTATTTTAATTCTTTTGATTTTCTTCTTATTTTATTAATTATAAAGGAGTTTTAGGCCAGATAAACGCCTGATTTTTCTTAAATTTAGGGTTAATTTCGGCTTATCTAAACAAAAAGAAGGGGTCTAATGCGCACTCCTAGAATATACCACGGGATTTGTCTTGACCCCTTCTACCTGATTTTCTTTTCTTTAACTACCCAAACTGTCAAAATCAATCTAAAATTCAGATTGGACATTTTTCAAGTCAATTTACTTATTTCTCTCAAAAGAGCATATTTCAGACTGGACATTTTTATATATAAATTAATTTAACATCTTAAAGGACTCTTCCATAATTTTATCGCGTTTCCCCTCTATTTCCTCTGCCGGAATACCGGTAGAATCTGAACCAAATCCTGGCTTTAAATCTTTCACCTCAGCAGGCAAAAGTCCCTCAAACCCACTCGGCTCAGACAACTGCTTGGTGCGCACATACACTGCCTGAAGCTCATTATCTCTGGGGTCTATCACAAAATTTAGACCATTGCTGGAGAACTGTTCTGAATTATCTAAGGCCTTAATTAAAGAAAAGTTGGTAACTTCTGTTTTTTTGGTGTAATCAATTGCGTAATTAATGAGATTTTTGTCATAAATATAAAATTGGGAACGTTCTATGCGCGGCTCTCTTTGCAGATTATTATTGAGAGCATAACCCATCTCCATTGACCAGGCAGGCAAGGGAAGCAAATTCAGACCTTCTTGGGTGGGTAATAGCCGGTAATTGTAAACACGCAACAGTTCTACCTGTGATAAATCCCGATTCATCTGCTCGGCAACTTCCTGAGCCTTTTCGACTAAAACATCCCTCTGCGGCATTAAGTCAAAGATATCAGAAATAGGAATAGGCAGGCGGTTGCCTTCCATTTCTTTAAATTTAGCAAATTTCTCTAATTTCTCCTCAGGAGTAGCCCTATTAAATGTTTCTTTTTTCTCCTCAGGAGTAGCCCCATTAAATGTTTCCTTAAATCTTTCTACATATCCGTTAACATTAGGATTTGTGTAAACCAGATGCACTACTGGTTCTAAAAGACCTGTAGAGGCGCTTTCCTCTGGGCTTAAAGAGAAGTTGTTCTGCCCTAGGCATCTATTTTCTAATACTTTATTAAATAAATCTGCAATAAGCGCGTTTTTGCTGTCATACCATTTTCCAAATAAATTTTCTTCCTTCCCGGAATCTAATGTGTATTTATTCTCGAGAGGAATACCAAACTCAAGAGGAATACCAAAATTCTTTGTATCTAAGAATTGCTCCTTTAGCAAACTTGAATCTAATACCTCATAATTAAAACCACCTCCTGTAGAATCCAAAGATGATTGGAGTTTTTCGAGGTCTTTATAATTTTTATAATCCTTTTGCAGGAATTCGATATATTCTTTAATCTCTGCTTCGCTAATAAACTTCTTAAACTTCTCAGGTAAAGTGAATTCTGTATTATTTCTAACTGCCTCTCGCACAAGAGATTTCAATTCACGCACTACAGCTGAAGATAACTTCCCCGCATCAATATTATAGTATCTTTCTGATATAAGATATGATCCAGAATTTATATCCGCATAAATCCAGCGCGCAGCCGGACCTGTATAAGGGCTGGCATACTTACCTGTGTCATAAATATTAAGGTCATAAGTAATATTGGGGCCGAAACTAATTGGGGCCGGAGTTTTAATTTCTTGAGTTTTGGGAGGAGTAATAATTTCTTTTGGCACCTTGATAGTTTCTTGTACTGCTTTCTCATATTCTTCTTTGTTATAAATTGTAAACTTAACATAACGATCCGCTTCTCTCTCTTTATGTGTAGTGTAGGTTCCATCGGGATGGAATTTCGGAACTGTAGCCTGAGATTTACCCAGACTTTTTGTTTTAATCCGATCTCCTGGCACGCCCATTTCTGCCAAAACATCTTTAATCGCATCAGCGCGCCTCTGTCCTAATTCGAGATTATATTTTTCGCTGCCCCAAACATCACAAGCGCCCACCACTTCAAGTTCCTTATCAGGATTTTGTTCTAAATATTCTTTGATTGGTTCAAGCTCTTTTTCAAGTTTAGTGTGGGCATCCTTACGCACAACAGATTTATTAAAATCAAAATAGGAATCTACGAGTAGTTTATCCTCTTTAACTGCGGGTATGTTATATTCTCTAATTCCTTCTTCAAAGACGGTTTCTTTTCTTTCTGGTTCAATTATTTTTGTTTCGGATTTCATTGGCCACTGCCGCGGCATAGTTATCTCGCTATAGTCTCTGGTAACACTAAGAATCGGACCAAAAGAACCGTAGTAATAATTTGTGGATTTATCCAGTTTAACTGTACCCCAGTCTCCGGCTGTCCCTTCAGGTCCAGGATAATACTCTTTCCCAAAATACTCTGTCTTTATTCTCCTTCCTGAATCATCCACTTCTGTGCGGCTTAATAAACCATAATCTAGGTGATAAAAAATAACCGGTAGTTGAGCAACAAATGTTTTTAATTTCTCAAGCTCCTCTGGTCCCTCTTCGGGAAGCCAGGAAACTAATTTTGCTAACTTTAACCTTTCTTCGCCGCCTTCTTTAAATGCCTCAGCGCGCAACTTATACACATTTGCGTGAGTAGAAATACTAAGCAGATTTTTCATTGTATTTTTAAAATCTTTCTCATCTAACTCATTTAATTGTCCTTCGGTTCTAACAATAAAATCAACCAGTTGCTGGGAATTCCAGTTAGCATTCAGATCTCTGAGAGTCTTGATTGTCTCTTTAAAAGCCGCAACTTCTACATACAAACAGACTGTATTAATTTCTTCTTCCGTTAGTTGTCTCTTGTCTAATTCAGGAATGAGTTTCTCCACAAGGTCTTTCTGGATCTTGCTCAAATCAGCACTGTGTTTTAAGTTATTTAAGATATCTAATAAATTCTTCTTATTTTCTAATACTTCCTTCTTACTTTTCACAATTCGTTCAACTTCTTCATCTGTAAAGCTGTCTCGGGCAATTAAAAATACTGGCTTAGCCGGGTCATAAGGTCTGTCTGCTTTTGCAAGACGAAAGTTCCCATACACTTCAATATCCTGGGGTATCCCTGCTATACTGGGATAATAAGTGCCTTCTATACCTGCAACATTTTTCTTTAATGCCGCCAAACGTTTTTGTTTAGTTACCTCATCTACGTCTTTTTGTACAGTGATAAAGGCCTCCAATCTCTTTATTGTATCCCCATCTAATTTTTTCAATCTACCTGTTAATTGCCTGTCTACACGGTAATCTACAATCCCGCCAATTATAATATCATTTAACTGGATACTGCCTTTTTCTAAATAAGCCCGGCTCCCTAAAGATATAGTTGAGGTGAACGCCCCCACTATAGGAATAATGGAAAATAACCTCTGTAGCGGAGAATTTATTAAAGCCTGTAAATTGGGCATTTCTATTTTTTCTAGCCGGTCTTCTTTTTTAGATAAAGACTCTTTTATCGTGGGAATAGTGTGTAATAACTCTTTGATCTCTTCCAGGTCGCTTATCGTCCCTTTACCGCTTGCTCTGGCAAGAAAATCCAATGCCTCGCCATGCTCTTCTGCCAATTCTTTATACCCCTCAAGAGTAGCATATTTCCCATCCTTAATCGCTTCTTCTAAGGCGCGTAACTTTTTCAGTTTATTAGCTAAATCCTCAGCCTCTGCCTTCTTAATTTTCAGTTCACGTGCTAATTGTTCTCCTTGCAGGATAAAGGCAGCATAGGAGCGATATTCTAAAGGTAGATAAGGATTCATAATTGCATAACTGAGGGAATTGGCAAAATCCCGGTTAGCCACCTCAGCCATCCGACCCGCTACAATATTACCCAATGCCTGTATGGGGTTGCTTCCCCGCATCATACTATCTATGTAAGAAATGAAGAAGTCATAATAATCCCAGGGCTTTCTGATAAATGAATCTGCTCCTGAGGATAAATCTTCACCAAAAGGATAGGTGTTGGTAGCCGCGGCAATCAAATTATTATTGAAATTTTGCAAAACACCCCTGATAAAACGGCCAGCGTCTGAAATTCCCTTTAATCTGGCAGCCAAGTAAGGGTCTTCTGACTTAAGCTGAAGATAGGCAATATGTACCGGTGAATCAGCAGGAAGAATTAATTTATATATTTCTTTTTTGCTCAACTGCTCTTTTCTACTAAGCGGTTCACCCAAAGTTATTTTCTGTCCCTGAGAATCAGTTAAAATAATTTTCCCTGGTTCGCCTTGCACAGGTATGCCGGCTATAGAAACTATACCTCCTTCTTCTTTCTCCAACAATATGTAGGTTTTGCCATCTTTTGTAAACAACGCTGTCTTCCCATCATTTGTTTCTCCTTTTTCATAATCTAAAGCCAGGGTGACTGAGTCAATGAGAATAACATTATCTTTTCTTGCCTCTACCTTTCCCTCTTTTACCTCTACCTCGTTTAACTTTACAAATGTTACTTTTATGGCGCCAGGGTCTTTTCTAAAGAATGTATCTATTAATCCTGAAACCACACTGCTGGCAAGTAAATGCCCAAATTCAGAAACCACATCCTGCGAGATATCATTCTTTTTGCAGTAATAGCCCCAGAGTACCCTAAATACTGCTATGCCTACCTCTTCCAATGCCTTTTTAGCCATATATTGGCCTAAGGATAAGCCCTGTTTGTTCTCCCAGGGATTGCGTGGCTGGAAGTTACCCTTCTCGTCTTTTAGCCCTACTCTGCCTGCATAGTAGCTATTTAAAGTAGTTAAGTTCATCACAAACCCCGCAGCTATGCCTGAGACCATATCTGCAATCGCCATCTTCCATAAACTCTCAAAAACTGGCTCAGATTCGCCGCTATGGTCGGTTTTATGACCCAGGGCTTTTAAAATGAGAATTTTAGTGAGGCTATAGACAATCGGGCCTAAGCCTAAGTGCCGCATTGCCTCCAGTCCTACTGCAAAGGCCGAACGATTGGCAGTCATCAGGTTCCCGTGGAAATCATACCATAAACCACCGCCAGTCAGGCTTATTAAATCCTGAAGCGCGTCTGCTTTTGCGGTGTAATTTAGTATCTTTTCTTTTACTGTGTTGAAAATTTCTTGCGTAAGAACAAACTTGCCCTTTCCTCCTACTTCTACGATGTTAATATCCTGGGCTCTTTTGCCTAACTTTAAGGCTACTTCAAAGCTTACTCTTACTACCTGTTCTTTACCTTCCTCTCCCGTAACTTTAATTTCTACCTCAGCATTGCTAAGATCCGTTGCCGTGTAGGATTTACCATTTACATTAATAATTTCCTCTTTTCCTAATGAATCCAACTTTTGAATTGCCTTGCCGTCTTGCTTACGCGCAAAACCGCCTCCTTTAGTCAAATAAAGACCAAATGCCTTTGCTACAGTCGCGCGCAGCAGACCAGAAAAGAAAGCATTAGTAAAAGTCCCTGCCAGGCTTCCTGCTACTGCGGCTATTGCCTCATCCCAGCCGGCATCTTCTAATTTTTGCTTTACATACTCAGAGATAATGAGTTTAAATGTGCCGCTGATTAAATCCGTGACTAACTGTAATGTTGCCAGACCGTATGATCCCTTCATTCCATAATAAATATAAGGGTTGAAACCTCCCTCTTTAGTAATAAGGGCTTTAAAAGCCTGGCGCCAGGATGTGGTCTTTGGCAAATCTCCTTTTAGTCTTCCCACATTAAAGAAATTCTTAATTTTAGCGAGCAGTGATGTTGTCTGTTTTGCTGCCTGCTGGGGAACTTGCTTTACAGTCTCTTTGGCGCCTACCTTGGCAACTTCTTTTATACTCTCTTTAGGCAACTCTTTAGCTACTCCGGCTTTGCCGCCTTTGAATAAATTCAGGATACTGCGCCAGATAGTTTTTATCCCAGTCTTAATCGTCTCAAATATTTTGAATATTCCTTTGACAATCCATTTTAGCGCATCAACAATGGCTTTGACAATTGACTGGATTACAGAGGTGGCTGCTGCTGAGGTTGTTGAAGCTACCACTGTTCCTGTTGTTGCACCAACTGTTGCTCCTGTTGCGCCTGTTGTTGCGCCACCAGTTGTTGCGCCTGCTGTCCCTGCTGTTGCGCCACCTGCAGTTGATCCACCAGTTGTTGCGCCTGCTTCTGTGCCTCCTGCAGCTGCTCCTCCTGAAGTCCCTCCAGCGCCTCCGCCTGCAAATGCTCCGGCAGCAAAACCCGCAATTGCGCCTGCAACCACTCCGGCAACCATAGAATACATTGCACCTTTGGTAATGGTAACACCACCAATTTTAAATAGCGGCTCGCCATAGTCGCTGTAGTGGTTATAATACATATAAAGGCCCATAAGGTTAGCGGCAA
This sequence comes from uncultured Planctomycetales bacterium, assembly GCA_964405005.1. GTDB lineage: Bacteria > Omnitrophota > Gorgyraeia > Gygaellales > Profunditerraquicolaceae > CAYOMI01. Next base: position 32,019 of record CAYOMI010000002.1, read on the forward strand.
TTGTAGAGGCAAAGGTAGCGACAGGCCATATAAACATACATAAATCAGTTATTCCTCCCACAATAAAGCCCATTGTCCACATTTCCATTGGGCTTTTGTCACCCGGATTACCTTCACGGGCCCAGGCAGGTGTGCAGACATTAAGGAAGAAAATAATTGCCAGAATTGCGCTAATCCATTTCTTCACTTTTTCCCGATTTTGAGTTTGATTTTTCATAAACATTTGAAAACTCTTTATTAAACTTTTAATTAACTCTTTAAAACAAAAGCCGGATTGCTTTTTGCTTCGGCAACCCGGCTATCTTTTTAAACGCCGTCGAGAAAATAAATAAAAACCGAATTTTTCTGCGTCTACAAGACCCGTGGCTTTGCGCCCCTACCTCGCGGTAGGTTTACCTTTTCGTGCGCTTTTATCTTGTAACACTCAAATTATAGCATATATCTTGCCTCTATCAAGTATTTTTTTATATAATTAAGATAGCGC
>CAYOMI010000003.1:0-26272 GCA_964405005.1 uncultured Planctomycetales bacterium
TTTTAATAATATTGTGCATTTGGCCCTGATTGTTTCTAAAATCTCATTTGTGCTGATATTCTCTTTTATGATAATACTGATATCTCTTGATATGCCGGGATATTTGGGAAGAGGCGTAAACCTTTTTTTGATTTCTATATTAGGGAGAATCTTTTCCAAATATAGCTCTCCTACAAAAATATCTTTATTCTTAATATCCAGCCGCTCTAAAATCTCTTTTTTAAGTTGCCCCATAAAACCCACTCTATTTTTATTTAGACAAACTGCGAACTGATAATTGCCTTCAAGGATAAAATGATAATCCTTGATACCCAGACGCTTAAAAACCGTCTCTATTATCCCCTTTAAATGTAAAAGGCCTATCTCGTCCTTTACCATACCTTGCCCGAGCAGGAGGGACTTTGTCCCACAGAGAGCAATGCCCAAAACTAATTCCTCCGTAGGTTTATCTGGAATATTTAGGAATGCCTTGGCAATTTCAAATATATTTATGTAATTTTGTTTTTGGTTAAGATTATAGGCAATACAACTTGCTAAACCAGAAATAACACTTGGTCTTAAAATCTCCTGTTCTTTGCTTAAGGGATTTAAGATTTCTATTGTCTTTGGATGCTCTCCTATTTCTAAGTCCTTAAGTAAATCTTTGCTAATCAGACTATAAGTAATCACCTCATTTAAACCCAGACCAATAAGTATGTTTTTTATTGCAGAAACTAAATCCCTTATGCCAGAGTTGGTTATGTGTGGAGTGACTTTAGGCAAAGTTTGTGCTATATTTGCATAACCATAGATTCTGGCTATTTCCTCAATCAAATCTATCTCCAGGCTTACATCCTGACGATGAGAAGGAATTCTAACCTTAAAATCATGGTTACTACTTTCGCTTACCTTAAAACCTAAATCTTCGAGAATGTCTCTTGCCTTTGGCGCTTTAATTTCTGTATCAAGTACTTTATTTAACGTTGATAAAGAGAGATTTACTATCTTTCTTTTCTCTTTGGTCAAACCTGCATCTAAAGCCTTAACTAAACTACCAGCGCAAAGATCCTGAATCAACTTTACAGCCTGCCAAGAAGCAACTTTGGCGGTGGCTAAATCTATCCCTCTTTCAAATCTATAAGAGGATTCTGTCTGTAGCCCTAAACTCTGTCTACTGCGACGCACAATTACAGGGTTAAATATGGCTGCCTCTAAAAGTATATTTTTTGTATTCTCTATAACTTCGCTATCCTTACCACCCATCACGCCGGCAATTGCTAGCGGTCCATTTCTATCCGCAATAACCAAAATATCCGCATTAAGCGCTCTTGCTTCGCCATCTATAGTAACTATTTTCTCTTTCTCTTTTGCCCTGCGCACAATTATAGTCTGACCATTCAATTTATCCAAATCAAAGGCATGCAGGGGCTCGCCCCACGCAAACAAAATATAGTTGGTGATATCTACAACGTTATTGATGCTACGACAATCCACGAGTTCTAATCTTTTCCTTAACCAATCCGGCGAGGGCTTGACTTTTACATCTTTGATTATCTTAGCAGTGTATAAGGGGCAATCTTTTTTATTCTCAATTTTCAGTCGTAAGTTTTTACTTGATACTTGATACTTGATACTTGATACGGTTTTTAGTTTCTTACCAGTAATCGCGGCTACCTCTCTGGCAATCCCGATTACGCTTAAACAATCCGCACGATTGGGCGTAACCTCTATCTCAAAAACAAAATCTGTGTCTTTCTCTTCCAAAGAGGTTACCTCTAAACCTGCCATGGTAAGTCTTTCCGCCAAATCCTTAGGCGGAATCTTAATCTCTACAAAATCTTTTAGCCAGTTATAGGTGACTTTCATCCCCTTGGAAACCTTTCATATTAGAACTGTCTTAAAAACCTTAAATCATTTTCAAAGAATAATCTAATATCATCAATACCGTATTTAAGCATAGCGATTCTTTCTACGCCCATACCAAAGGCAAAGCCAGTATATTTTTTAGGATTATATCCTACATGTTTAAATACATAGGGATGAATCATGCCTGAGCCGAGTATCTCAAGCCAACCCTTTCTACCACAGACAGAGCAGCCTTTACCTCTACAGATAATACAGGAGATATCTACTTCTGCAGATGGTTCAGTAAACGGAAAAAAATGCGGCCGAAAACGCATTTTTATATCTTGGCCGAATACTTGTTTAGCAAAAGCCTCTAACACCCCTTTTAAATCTGAGAATTTTATATCTGTATCCACCATAAAACCTTCGATCTGATGAAACATAAAACAATGGCTTGCATCTACAGCATCAGGACGGTAAACCCTTCCCGGCACAACTACTGCTAAGGGTGGTGTCAAAGCCTTCATTGCGCGAATTTGCACTGGCGAGGTATGGCTGCGTAAAAGCAATTTTTTATAATCTTTAAGATAAAACGTATCAAACACATCTCTTGAGGGATGCTCCAAGGGGATATTAAGCCCTGTGAAATTGTTGTACTCTGTCTCAATCTCCGGACCTTCTACTACACAAAAACCCATACGCAGAAAAATGTTACATATCTCATCCATAACCTGGGTTATGGGATGAAGCCTGCCTAATCCTTGAACAATTCCCGGCATACTAATATCTATTGAAAAAGAAACTTCTTCTTTTACTTGACTGCTCAATGCCTTTTGTTTTTCGCCGATAAGCATATTAATTTTATTTTTTAAGTCATTAATCTTCTGGCCAAATTGACTGCGCTCTTCTTGCGCTAAAGTTGCAATGGTGCTCGTTAACTGAGCAAGAATTCCTTTTCTGCCCAGATACTTTATCCGGAATTCTTCAAGGGCGTCTTTATAGTTTATTCCTTGAATTTCTGAATCTACTTGCGCATTAATAGAGTTAATATCCATATTACAAATAATATAGCGGTTAATATAAAAATAAAATTTAATTTTGCTGGATTTGTTTTCTCGCTAATGGTTCTGCCAGAGTTAATTTTTCTTAAACCTTGAGCATGAATATCTAAATCCCCACCGTGCTGAAGGCAGACGCGCTGAAACACACCTGTAATCTCAACCCAGTCACCTTTGCCTCTATAACTACCAGTACAAAATATCTCTTTTAATAAATCCTTATCTATCCATATACCTATGGCATTTGAGCCGTCATTAACATTTATCCAGGCATATTGACCGCGTGACATTACATCTCCGATAATCTCACCTGCATAGGTCACATTTTTCCCGTCGTAAAGTTTCGCATTATTAATTAATTCGCTGCTTGAAATCGGCTGGGCATAACTGTAGTTAGAAGTTATGAGTGATAAGTTATAAATTAAAAACGCAGCCAAACTTATAACTAATAACTTGTAACTTATAACTTCTTTTATCATTTCCCTCTTATTGCCACTACCAAAAACCCAATTAAAGTAAATACCGACATAAACTCAAGACGACCTGTCCACATCTGAAAAATATAGGTGATCTTAAGTATTGCTGGCATATTTACATTGGTAATACCGCAGGATAAACCAACATTGGCTGCTGCAGAGGTAGATTCAAATAAGGAGTCTAAAAATGGATACCCAAAAAGCATGCCTACCAAAGCACCTAAGCCATAAAGTAAAAGATAAGCCAAGGTAATCAATAGTGCCGACCTTACCTGTTTATCCTCTAAGAATATGTCTCTAATATGATGAAACTTTTTGACTACAATTGCCCTTTCAGGAAGGATTATTCTTTTAATATCCTCTGCCAGAGCCTTTCCAATAATACCTACACGCAGCATCTTAATTGCGCCTGTAGTAGAACATACTGCACCACCCAAGGCCATCGCACAAATTACTCCCACCAAGGCCAAATCTCCCCATTCATTAATGAATTGTCTGGCGTAGATGGTCATATAACCTGTGCCAGTATGCCCAGAAATTAATTGATAAAAACCTTTACGAAATAAAACTATCACCTTGGGATATACTCCCAAATGGTTAAGACCGATAACTGTAACAAGAAGCGTGGCCATTACCGTCATAAATAGAGTGCGAGTTTCGATATTTCTAAATATCTCTTTGCGGTTTCCCGTCCAGATATGATAGTGCAATTTAAAATTAATCGTGCCCAAAATCATAATTATGATGGTAATAATCTCAAAACTTAAGCTATGGTAATACAGTATGTTTTGTGATTGGGGAGCAAACCCCCCTGTATCAAAGGCTGCCATAAAAATACAGGCACCATGAAAAAAGGCATTAAAGGGCTTCATTCCGTTTAATGTTCCTACTGTCCCTAGGGCAAGTGTGCCTAAGATTAAATAGACGATACTAACCAGCCATATAAAGCGGCTGGTATGTATTACATTCGGCAACACCTTCTCATCCCGTGCCTCACCCACATACATTTTAAATGCTCCTGAGAAACCTCTTACCAGAAAAGAAAGTGCAACAATCACAATACCCTGTCCACCGATAAACATAATTAAGTGGCGCCAAAGGTTATGCGTTATTGAAAGATGGTCTAAATCCTGAACTAAAGTCAGGCCTGTAGTAGCAAATCCTGACATGGCATCAAAACAGGTATCAAGATATGACTTCCAATGTCCACTTAGATATAAAGGAATCGCTCCCAGAAACATCGCTACCAGCCATGATAAAGAAACTACAATCATCCCCTGCATCCAGTTGAGGTCTTTCTCAGTAAAACATAACCTAATCAAAATTAAACCAAATATAAGGGTGATTTCTAAGGCAATCAAAAAATCTAAAGCGGGATTTATCTCTCCCAAAACCAGGCCCATAAAGATAGGAATGAGTATAGTAATACCCAGGCCCAACATAATCTTACCTAAATAATAGCCAATATTTTTAACGTCTTCTAAAATGGGTTTGAGGATCATCTATGAAAGGCAAATATTAAACAGATTAAAAATGCTGCCGAGATTATAGATAAAGCGTATAAGACTTCGGTGGAGATGCCTAAGATAGTATTAAGGGGAGTTTTTACTTTCATCTTATAACTTACCTACAAGTAAATTTAATAATTGCGGTTCGTTTCCAATTACAGTAATAGCAATAATATCATCTCCGGATTTTAAAACTGTATCGCCTTTAGGCACAATAACCTCTTCGCCTCTTAAAATAGAAACCAAGACCGAATCAGGTGGCAATTGAATCTCCCTGATTTCTTTATTAATTACCGGTGAATCTTGAGGTAAATCCACCCGCACAATGGCAAGTTTTCCTCGTTTAAAACTCATAAGATTGACAAAATCTGAGAAAGAAACCTCCTCTTCGATAACTTTGGCAATAATTTTAGTGGAATCAACCGGCACATCCACGCCCAGCTCTGCAAAGGTATGTTCGTTGTCAGGGTTGTTTACTCTTCCTACAGTACGCTGAATATTAAATCTTTCTTTTGCCAACTGACAGATGACAAGATTATCCTCATCATCACCAGTTACTGCTGCCACCACATCAGCCCGACTGATACCCGCCTCTTCTAAAATCCTCGGGTCACAGCCATCACCATTTATCACTAAAGCCTCTAACTCTTTAGCTATCTCTTCGCAGACTGACCTGTCTTTTTCTACCATACTTACCGTGTGTTTACCTAAGCACAGACGCCTAGCTAAGAAATAACCCACTTTACCCGCACCTACAATTAATATATACATACCCTCGCCTCCGCTATTTATTTCTCTGTCATTAAACCAAATGTTTTTCTTATCTTTGAAAGGCTTGTTACTTTAACCACTGCCATTAAAGTATCTTTTTCCTTTAAAATCGTTGTTGGCTCGGGAATAAAAATCCCCGTAATTCTCCTCACCGCCACAACGAGAAAATCACCGGGAATATTTAGATCCTGAATGGTTTTACCCGCTAGATTACTATTTACGTCTATTTCAATAACCCCTAAATCTTTAGTTTCAATTAAGTAACTTGAGAAACGGCTCTCAATTATTTTATCTCTAAGCATTGAGGCAAAAAGTATTGTTCCTGAAATAATATCTAAACCCAGAGCAGCATAGACGTGCGCCCGTTGAGGGTCATAGACACGGGCAATAACTTTAGGGACCTTAAATATCTTTTTGGCTGCCTGCGCAGAAACCAAGTTAGTATTATCTCCGTTTGTCACTGCGCAGAAGGCATCTGCTTTTTCAATGCCGGCGCGTTTTAAAAGTCCCAAATCAAAACCATTGCCCACCAGCATCAGGCCATTAAAGGTACCGCCCAGCCGGTCAAATGAGCTTTGGTTTTTGTCAATAATAACTACATCATGACCTTCGTTGGAAAGAAGCTTTGCCAACTCTGAACCAACCCTACCGCAACCCACAATTATCACATACATTTCCCTCGCTCCTTTCAGTCGCTCGGGAGTTCACTGTGCGTGAACCTAACTATAAACTATTGTTATCCTTTAGCTATCTCTACTAATTTCTTAAATGCCCGATTATCTGTTACTGCCAGGTCTGCTAAAATCTTCCTGTCCAAATTAATCTTGGCTTTCTTAAGACCATTGATAAATTTGCTGTAGGTTATACCCATTTGGCGACAGGCAGCATTGATGCGACTAATCCAAAGCCGACGAAACTCTCTCTTTTTTACGCGTCTGTCCCTATAGGCATAAACTAAAGCATGCATAACTGCGCGGCGCGCCTGCTGAAATTGTTTGCTTCGGTCGCCCCAATAGCCTTTGGCCTGCTTTAATACTTTTTTCTTCCTTTTATGAGTTGCCGCGCTATGTTTAACTTTTGCCATAAACCTTACTCCTTTTCAACTATATGGTAACATTCTCTTAAGATATTTTCTATCCTTTTTACCCCTAACTAGGACTGTTCTTCTAAGTTTACGTAACCTCTCCGACTCCTTGTTGGATAAAAGGTGACTTTTACCGCAAGGAAAATACTTAATTTTTCTTTTTTTAGTTAATTTAAATCTTTTAGCAACTCCTTTTTTCGTCTTTAACTTCCCCATATTCTTGTCCTCTTGCTTAAACAGGAATATCTTACTTTGGCGAAAGCACCAAAGATATAACTCTACCTTCTAACTGTGGCTCCCTTTCCACTTGTGCGTTATTCTGTGTATCAATAATAAATCTATCTAAAACCTTTCTGCCCAAATCCACATGCTCCATCTGCCTGCCTCTAAAGAAAAGATTAATTTTTACTTTATCTTTTTTATTTAAAAAACTTATCACCTGCTTTAACTTTGTAGCATAATCATGGTCATCGATATTGGGCTTAAGGCGGACTTCCTTTAAGCGACCTTGCTTTTGATGTTTTTTAGCTTCGCGTTCTTTTTTCTCCTGGTCATATTTAAATTTACTAAAATCAATTATGCGGCACACGGGTGGGCTTGCCTGAGGCGCGACCTCAACCAAATCCAGTTCGTATTCATCAGCTGTTTCTAATGCCTTCTGTATAGAAACTACCCCTAATTGGCTACCCTCTGGCCCAATAAGACGCACATACGGCACGCGTATCTTCTCATTGATACGGATAAATTTTTTTATTTTAATCACCCCCTTTACTTATCATTTATCGTTACAATATGAGAATGCCTATTTGCGTTCAGCAATCTGCCTCTTTATATCTTCTATAAACTTATCCAAGGCTATGCTTCCTTTATCGCCCTCTCCTTTTTTCCTTACAGAAACACTATTCTCTTTGGTCTCGCGTTCGCCTACCACCAAGATATAAGGCATTTTATTTAGTTCAGCATTGCGTATTCTTTTATTTAAAGTTTCGCTGCCACTATCAACTTCAACTCTTATAGAGTTATCTTGGAGGTTCTGTTTAACTTTTAAACCGTATTCTTGAAAAGTATCGCTTAGAGGAATAATTATAACCTGGGTTGGCGAAAGCCACAAGGGTAATTCTGCCTTATAATGCTCTAATAAGGCGCCGATGAACCGCTCAAGGCTACCTAAAATTACGCGGTGTAGCATAATTGGCTGTTTTTCTTTGCCAGTAGGATCCACATAGGTAAGATTGAACCTCTTGGGCAAAGCAAAATCGCACTGAATAGTAGCACATTGCCATTTTCTCTTTAGGGCATCCTTTAATTTTATATCGATCTTCGGACCATAGAATGCGCCTTCGCCAATATTAATATCATAAGTTAAGCCTTTTTCTTTTAAGGCCTCCTCTAAGGCCTGGGTTGCAAGCTTCCAGTCTTCTTCTGAGCCAATATATTTTTCTGGACGCGTACTTAATTCAATACCCACGTCACTAAAACCAAATACCTTCATTGTATCAAAAACAAAATCAATTATTGCTTTTATCTCTGGCTTTAACTGCTCGGCTAAACAAAATATATGCGCATCATCCTGAGTAAAACCGCGCAGGCGCATTAGTCCATGTAAAACCCCTGCCTTTTCATGCCGATAAACCGTCCCTAACTCAAAATAACGAATAGGTAAATCCTTGTAACTTCTGGTCTTTGACTTATAAATTAAAATATGTCCCGGGCAATTCATCGGTTTTAAGACAAACTCCTTATTTTCAATTTTAAAGGTATACATATTCTCTCTATAATAATCATAATGTCCAGAGGTTTTCCAAAGTTCGCCTTGCATAATATGGGGAGTAATCACCATCTCATAACCGCGTTTTAAATGTTCCTCTTTTTCATAATCCTCAATAATCTTGCGTAAAATCGCTCCTTTGGGATGATAAAAAACAAGTCCTGGCCCTGCTTCTTCATGATAAATATCGAAAAATTCTAAGCGCGGCCCAAGTTTTCTATGGTCACGCTCTTTTGCCTCTTCTAAATTTTTTAAGTATTCATCTAATTCCTGCTGTGTCTGGAAAACTGTGCCGTAAATCCTCTGTAGCATAGGATTAGTCTCAATCCCATGCCAATAGGCACCTGCTACTGACAATAATTTAAAGACCTTAATTTTCCCGGTTGATTCTATATGCGGTCCGCGGCATAAGTCTACAAAACTTTCCCCGGTTTTATATATAGAAACTTTCTCATCCGGTATTTCATTTAATAAATCAACTTTGTAATCTTCTTTCAATTTTTTAAATAACGCTAACGCATCTTTCTTAGATAGTTCTTCTTTGATAAATGGCTCATTCTGTTTAATAATCTCAACCATTTTCTTTTCTATTTTTGCTAAATCCTCGTCGGTAAATGGCTCTTTTTTATCAAAGTCATAGTAAAAGCCATCTTCAATAGAGGGCCCTATACCTAATTTTACTTCTGGCCAAAGTTCTTGTACTGCCTGGGCCATTATATGTGAACAAGAATGTCTTAAGGTATTTAAGTCAATTTTTGAATTTTGCATTTTTAACTGGTGGGCCCAAGAGGAGTCGAACCTCTGACCTCCACTATGTCAAAGTGGCGCGCTAACCAACTGCGCTATGAGCCCGCTAAGTGCCGAGGGAGGGAGTTGAACCCTCAAGGCCTTACGGCCAACGGATTTTAAGTCCGTCATGTTTTCCGATTTCATCACCCCGGCGAAAAATTATTTAATTTCTCGAAAATTCTGTTGTTTTACTTTTCTTCCATCCAATGTAAGAATTAATGCACTCTTCAGCCAAGATATTTTTTCTCGTTAAACTAAAACTTCCCGGATAATAACATTGTCTAAGAATATCCCGCGCAGCCATCTTGCCAAACTTTAAAACATAGCAAGTCCCGCTGTCATTATTTCTGTGGAGTCTTCCTGTTGCTTTTAAGTCCGCTTTTATGGCGGCACGTAACCATTCCAAGAACTTAGCTGACCCGGAATAAATTCTTAAACTCCATTGTTCTCTTTTATTAGAGGGGTGGACCCAGCCACGTATGCATCCATCTCCGTCTATCAGCCCTCTTAAGAAATCATAAAAATATTGCGGAGGTACTTTTAAGTCCTCTAAACTTAAGGATTTATGCGGCATCAACCCGACAGATAAAAGAAAATCATAAAAATTCCTATTCGCAATTTGGATATGAAAAGATTTTTGTTTTATGATATTATACTTTGTGCCAATTCTGTTAGTGATGCCGAATGAATCTTTAATATCTTGAAGAAATCCATAGTCTTTTGAAGTGATATCGATATGCCTCCCATCTTTTGCTAGATTACCATCGCTGGTAATCAATCCCACCAAATACCAGAGATTTGCTCCTTCAATTTTCAGGTTTTTTCTTTTATTTGGCATTTTAATTTGGAGGCGCGGAGCGGATTCGAACCGCTGAATAGTTGTTTTGCAGACAACTGCCTTGCCACTTGGCTACCGCGCCAAAATTTTCTTAACTTCTTTAATTATTGTCTCAACCTCTGCCAAGCAGCCAATGCCAATCTTCCCGCAGGCAAGCCGACCTTCTCTTGGTCCCACAAATTTATAACCTAATGATTTTAATCTCTTAATGTTCTCCTGCGTAATTTTATGCTTATACATATTCTCATTCATTGCCGGCGCAATTAAAACTGGAGCCTGGGTTGCACAAACTACGCAAGTCAACAAATCGTCGCAGATACCGCAAGACAATTTCCCAAGAATATTTGCCGTGGCTGGCACAATTAAAACCAGATTCGCTTTCTCTGCTAATGAAACATGGTCTATCTCCCATTCTTGCGGCTCATCAAACAAGCCTCGATAAACTCTATTGCCAGATAAGACCTGAAATACAAGCGGTTTAATCAATTCTTCTGCTTCTTTGGTCATTATCACGGTAACAGAAAAATTCTGCTCCTTAAGCCGACGCACAATCTCGCAGGCCTTGTAAATTGCAATACTGGCAGTTACTCCTAAAATAATATTTTTACTTTTGACCATTTTAATTATACACTAAATCTACTTAGTAGGCTTTACCTTCTGGCACTGTACTCTGCCCTCCACAATTTCATGCAGCGCTATAGTAGAAGGCTTGGTGGAGATATCAATATCTACAAGTTTCGGCTGACCTTCAGCAATCTCTAAAGCCCTTTTCGAGGCCAAAACTACCAGTTTATAAACTGAACCATTACTTTTATCTAAAAGATTCTCTAAGGGCACATAAACCATCTTTCGCTTTGTGAGGGTCAGGATACCGTCTCTCTTAATAAAATATCTTTTAATTTCTCTGCAGTCTCATGCAAATCTTTGTTTACCAAACAATAATCGTATCTATTTGAGGCTAACATTTCCTGCTGGGCAAATTTTAAGCGTTTGCGAATCTCTTCTTTTTGGGTTTTAGGGCAACGCTTTTTGACTCTCTGATGCAATATATCCAAAGACGGTGGCATAATAAAAATTGTGATTGTATTTTTGGGATAGAGCCGTCTAATCTTTAACATGCCTCTTAAATCAAGACAGAAGATAATATTCTTATGCTGGGCAATCTGCCTATCCACAAAATCCTTGGGAGTTGCGTAATGATAACCTAAATAACGGGTCCATTCAAGAAATTTTTTGCTTTTGCGCTTTTGTCTAAACTCCTCTTCGCTAACGAAAAAATAATCCTTGCCTTCTTTTTCACCTGTCCTCTTCGGCCGTGTAGTAAGGGAAATGGATTTCACAAAATTTTTTCTTAATTCCTTACTTCTAAATAAAGCTTTCGCTAAGGTAGTCTTGCCCGAACCCGATGGTCCTGAAATAATAAATATTATTCCTTTCACTCTACATTCTGAACCTGTTCGCGGATCTTCTCAATCTGGCTTTTGATATGCACCACCCAAGCGGAAATCCTTCCGTCGCAAGACTTGGCACCCATAGTATTGGCCTCACGTTGCATCTCTTGGCAAATAAAATCTAACTCCTTACCCATGGCACCATTTTTATTAAGTTTATTTTTAAAATTCCGGATATGGAAGGCTAATCTTTCTATCTCTTCGCTAATATCTGTATTTTTTAAGAAACTCGCGCGCTCCTCATCTGTCTCTATCTTCGCAAGTTTATCCGTAATTACCTTTTTAAATCTTTTCTTAATAATTCCCAACTGGATATTAAGCTGCTGCACTTGGTTTTTAAAATAAACATCTATTGCCTGACCTTCTTTTCGGCGCATATTCACTAAATCTGCAAGCGCCTGATTAATCAATATTCTAAGATGAGGCCAGATACGTCCTTTGGGAAGACTGCTTTCAGTTAAAGATAAAATACCCGGTAAATTTATCAGTGTATCTAAACGAACCTGCTCTTTAATGCGAAATTTATTCTGGATATCTTTTATTGCCGATATATAGTTCTTAAGCAAGGACTTATTTATAAAGACGGCGGGTGCCATTGCTTTAATAATATTGATGACACAAGTAACCCTACCTCTTCTAATTTTGGTTTCAATTTCTTTTTTTATCTTATCCTCTAGGGATATAAGGCCCTCTGGTAAATGTAAAACCGTATCTAAAAATTTATGATTCGTACTTCTTAATTCTATCCGCACTTTACCAAAGGCCGGGATGCTCGTCTCTTTGCTACCAAACCCTGTCATACTCATTAACATTCTATAGTCTCCCTTAAATCCAAGTCTTGTGTTTTACTTGCTTATCCACAATCTCTTTAGTAGGATATAAATTTACAATAATCTCATCTGGCTGAAACCAAAGCTTTATTTCTCTCTCTGCCTCTGTTTCGTTGGAGGAAACATGAATAACATTCTCATAAACACCCGAAGTGGTTATTCTACCGTAAGAGCCCCTTATGCTTGTTGACTCCGCTTCTTCAGGATTAGTAGCGCCAGCTAACTCCCGACATTTTTTTATAGCATCCTCTCCCCAGTAAATAAGTGCCATGACTTTGCGCCGATCATGCAATTCTCCCCGCAGGTACTTTATTAACTCTTCAAAAAATGGCTTATCCTTTAAATGTTGATAATGCTCAGCTGCTAGCTCTCTAGAAACGCGCACCATTTTTGCCGCCACAATCTCCAGTTTTGTCTCGGATAAGCGGGTGAGAATATTGCCCGTTAAGGATTTTTTCAGTCCATCGGGCTTAACCAGAATTAAGGTTGCCTGATTCATATTATGGACCTCCTTTAATAATATTCATAATCCTTTCCAAGTCCTCTTGAGAGTAAAATTCAATAAGAATATGGCCACGTTTCTTTCTCTTGCTAATCCTCACTTTAGTAGCCAAGATTTGTTGTAACTGTTCCTCCATAACTGCTAAGCAAGGTTCACGCAGAGATGTAGGTATTCTCCGTTTAACTTGGCGCCGCCGCTGTGTTTTAATTAAATTCTCTAACTCTTTGACAGACAATGCCTTAGAAATAATCTCCTGAGTCAACTTGCGCTGCTGATTAGCATCCTCTATTTCCAAAAGCGCTCTTCCGTGTGCAAAAGAAAGACGGCCTTTCTTAATCTCTTCCTGAACCTCCTGTGGTAACTTCAATAATCGCAATGTGTTAGTAATAGTAACTCTTGCTTTACCTAAAATCTCGCTTACTTCATCTTGGGTCATGTTAAATTTATCAATAAGATACTGATAAGCGTGACCTGCTTCAATAGGATTTAAGTTTTGGCGTTGAATATTCTCAATAAGGGATAATTCTAAAGAATCTTGATCTGTGACCTCTTTTATAATCACAGGTATATCAGTAATGCCTAGTTGTTTCAGGGCCCGCAGTCTTCTTTCTCCGGCGATTAACTCATAAAAATCTCCTTTGCGCCTCACCAGAATTGGCTGAATAATTCCTTTCTCCTTAATAGACTGCATAAGTTCTTCTAAACTCTGGCTATCAAAATCTTCGCGGGGTTGGAAAGGACTAGGCTTAATTTGCTCAGTTTGGACATAAATAATCTTATGCTGCAGATCTGTCTTCTGTTCTGGAATCAGGGCATTTATACCTTTTCCTAAAGCTTTTCTTTCCATTATCGCACTCCTTCTGATAAACTGGTTTTAGGGGTAATAGTTATTCCAAGAATTTCCTGAGTTAATTCTTCGTATTTCTGAGCACCCAAAGATTCTTTGTCATACAAAGCTATGGGCTTACCAAAGCTGGGTGATTCGGTTAAACGTACGCTTCTAGGAATTACAGAATTATATACTCTCTCCTGAAAAAAATTCCTCACTTCCTGAATAACTTCTTTAGCCAGATTAGTGCGAAAATCCGCCATAGTTAAAAGCACTCCTTCAATAATAAGATTAGGATTAAGATTATCTTTCACAAGTTTAATAGTATTAACCAGTTGCGTTAATCCCTCTAAAGCATAATATTCGCATTGCACAGGAATAAGCACTGAATCTGCCGCGCATAAACCATTAATAGTTAATAAGCTCAAGGAGGGCGGAGAATCAATAAGCATAAAATCAAAATTTTCTTTTTCTTTCTGCAAAGCTTTTTTTAAGCGGTATTCTCTTCCTAAAATGCTTACTAATTCTACTTCTGCACCAGTTAAATCTAAGTTTGAGGGAGCCAGCCACAAATTATTAATCACTGTTGGCTGTAAGGTTTCTTTTATCTCCAGTTCCTCTAATAACACATGATATGTACTTTTTTTAATATCGTGCTTATTAATCCCTAGGCCGCTGGTGGCATTAGCCTGAGGATCCAAATCTACTAATAAAACCTTCTTAGCAGCCAAGGCTAAATAAGCAGCCAAATTTATGGCAGTAGTAGTTTTGCCAGTACCGCCTTTTTGATTACAAATTGTGATTATTTTACCCATTGCAATTTATATACTTACGAATAGTTTCACGAGAAACATCCTTAAAACTGCTATATTTATTATCCTAAGACTGACCAAATTGTCAAGTGCTTTTTTTCTCTTTCTCTTTGATAGTAACTCTTACCTTGGCTGGTTTAGCTCCTGGCATACCAAAAAGACCTCTTTCCTCCTCAGAAAGTACCTCTATTTTAACCTTGTTCCTTTCAATTTTTAGTTCTTTGAGGGCTTTTTTAATTGCTTCCTCTACAGTTTTTCCTTCTACTTCAATACTAAATTGGGTGTTCATTTTTGTCTATTAAGTTTAAATTGATAAATTGACATTAAAGTGCTATTAATAAACCAGTACAAAACCAAACCCGCAGGCATATGGTAGAAAATAATACCGAAGAGTAAAGGAAACATTATCATCATAAATCTCTGTTGCTCTGCGGAAACACTACTCGTCGTAGTAGTTGATATCTTCTGTTGAATAAACATTCCGATGGCCATTAATATCGGCAAGATATTAATTTCATTTCCGATGAGAGGTAAAGTTGTTTTAAGTGGATAAATGAGACGGTCTGGTTTGGCTAAATCTTTAATCCAGAGGAAACTAGCGCCTTTCAAAAGTACGGAGCGAATTAAGGCCTGATAAAGTGCAAAGAAAATAGGTATTTGTAAAATCAAAGGCAAACATCCACCAAAAGGATTCACTTTATGTTGGCGATACAAATCCATTATTTCTTTATTAAGTTTTTGGGGGTTATCTTTGTAAATCCTGCGTAGTTCCTCTACTTGGGGCTGCAAGGCTTGCATTTCTTTCATTGAGCGCATCTGTTTTAAGGTAAGAGGAAAAAGCAGAAGATAAATTAATAAACTTAAAATGACTATTGCCCAACCCCAATTATGCACCAAACGGTATAATAACTCTAACAACTGTAACAGAGTATGAGAGATAAGATTAAAAGTGCCATAATGTATTACTGTGGACCACAGAGGATTAATGCGGTTTATAAGTTGTAACTCTTGTGGCCCCAAATAGATACGAAAATTTTTTTCTATTTTTTGCTCAGGACTTAATTTGAATTCTAAGGGCCCTAAACCCACTTCTGTTTCTTGGGCATTAATCATATTAATCCAGGCAGGATAACGAGTTTTTTCTTGCGGCTCAATGATGGCACAAAAGTATCTGTCTCGTAAAGCGAGAAATTTAACCTCAGGTATAAGTGCATTTTTGTGTGCATTGGGACGCAGCATTCTTTCCGAGGTATCCACAATTATATCTTTAAATCGTGCTTCATTTGGATCCCTGCTAAAATTTAAAACTCCCAAACTTAAAGGAAGCGCTAGGTTAATTTCATGGGTAGAAATATTTTGCAAAATTATGTGTAAGTCTATGTCATAATTAGTTTTAGAAAAAGAATATTTTTTTATAACTTTTTTGGTTGAGTCTTGATGCTCAAATGTAATTTGCTCTTCTGAAGAATAAACTTTTTTGAATTTTAAATTTTTATCGACCAGCCAAAAACCATCGCGTAGAGAAAAACGCTCATTTTGATACTCCTTAAAATTTACCTCAGAAATAGCTCCTCGATTCTCGTCAAAAACAATTTCCAGTTTATTAAGGAGAAGGTCTATAAAAGAAGTGGAGGAAGGAGTCTCTGGGAGTTCTATGTTAACAAGGTTTGTGGAAGAAGAAAGAGATTTAGAAAGTTTATTTTCCGTAAGACTTTTATTCTCAATAACTTGTGTTTTGGAAACAAAAGTTGACCAAGTTAATAATACTAATAATGATAGGACAAGGGCTAAAAATAAACGCTTCTCCATAAATTATATTAAAGGATCGTAACCGGCTCTCCCTGAGAATGGGTGGCAGAGCAATAATCTCTTTAGGCCTTTTACACATCCTTTAAAAAACCCATACTTCAGGATTGCTTCTTTGGTGTATTCTGAACAGTTGGGTGAAAAACGACAAGCGGCAGGCAATATTATCCTCACATACCTTTGGTATATATCTAAAAGTCTGATGGCTATTTTTGCTAACATCAAATACAAATCCTGTGTCTACCTTTTTTACGTCGGCGCGCCAGGGCTTTTCTACCAGAGGGAGTTGCCATTCTGCTTAGGAAACCGTGGCGCCGTTTTGCCACAATTAGCGTCGGAGTTTTTAATGTTTTTTTCATGGATATGCTTTACTCTTTGAATAAGGTGAAATTATAACACAAAAACAGAAGAAGTCAACGTGTACTTTAATAAGGAATTTTAACATCTTATAATGGATTAGTCAAGACAAAGTGGCTCCTGGCTCCTGGGTAGCATACTCAATCTTGTGTAAATTCTCTCAAGCCACTCGCTAAAAATAGCGACTAGACATTTTGCGCAGGGATTTGCGAGCGTGCATAAGAAATTTTTAGTTGACGACCCATAAAATTATTGTATAATACAATCCACAGAGTTATGCAACTTGTGTATAAGCTGTGAATTTTCTAAACAAGTGAGACGTGTTTATGGATAATATAGTCAAAATTTGGGAAAAGGCAGGTAAATACTTAGAGGAGAGGTTAGGTAAAACAACTTTTGACACTTGGATTTTACCTTTAAAACCTAAGGGCAAAGATGAGCAGGGCGTAATCTTAGAGGCGCCTGATAGCTTTTTTAGGGATTGGGTGGAGAAACACTATAAGCAGACTATAGAGGAAGCTTTACATTACTGCGCACAAAAAGAAATAAAGATTAGTTTAGTAAGTGGTACCCCTACTAAAGAGGCTGATTCCTTATCATCTGTAAAAATTTCTCCGAATTTTAATGTAGAACCTCAAGATACTCTAATCCTTAATCCCCGCTATACCTTTGAAAACTTTGTCATCGGTCCCTCTAACCGGGCTGCCCATGCCTATTCTTTTGCTGTAGCTGAATCTCCGGGCAAGGCATACAATCCTTTGTTTATCTACGGTGGAGTGGGGCTAGGAAAAACCCATCTTCTACAAGCAATTTGTCATCATACCAAAAATAAAAAACAGGAGTATCCTAAAATCTGCTATCTATCATCAGAGCGATTTACCAATGAACTCATTGACGCAATACAACATCATTCTACCGCTGCTTTTAGACAGAAATACAGAAATATGGGTGTGCTGGTTATTGATGATATCCATTTTATTGCAGGTAAGGAATCCACTCAGGAGGAGTTTTTTCATACATTTAACACCTTATACGATGCTCATAAACAAATTATTATCTCCTCTGACCGACCTCCCAAGGAAATTTCCAACCTGCAAGAAAGACTGGTGTCGCGTTTTAGTTGGGGGCTTACAATAGATATCCAACCCCCGGATTTAGAAACCCGGGTGGCAATCCTGAAGAAAAAAATTGAAAGGGAGCCGGTTAGCGTACCAGATGAAGTAATCTTTTTTATTGCCCAGTTAATTAAAACCAATATTAGAGAGTTAGAAGGAGCGCTTATTCGTACTATTGCATACTCTCTACTAGAAGAGAAGCCCATAACATTAGATTTAACTAAGGAGGTTCTAAGGGATCTCTTAAGGGAACCCCAAAAATTAATAACCGTGGATTTCATACTCCGTTGTGTCGCAGAGGAGTTTGGTCTCTCATTATCCGATTTAAAAAGCAAAAAACGTAATAAGAATATAGTGCTTCCCCGGCAGATAGCAATGTATTTAAGTAGGGGGTTGACAGATTTATCTTTCCCAGAAATAGGGAATTTTTTTGATGGCAAAGACCATACTACTGTATTACATTCTTATAATAAAATAAAAAACGGGATAAATGATAATAAATTATTAAAAGAAAGGATAGAAAGAATTATAAATATCATTAAACAATAAATAAAACCCTTTTCCCCAAGAAAATATTTATTTAATTTATTTAGAATCTAAGGGTTATTATTTTTTAAACAGATTTTTATATGAGTTATTACTACGATGATTTAAATAACTATATATAGAAGGAGAGATAAAATGAAATTTAAAAGCGATAAACAGGTTTTAGTAAACGGAATACAGATAGTGCAAAATATTATTACCACAAAGACTACGTTACCTATTCTATCTAATCTTCTAATGGAGACCCAAAAAGAAAACTTAAAACTAACTGCAACAGACTTAGATGTGGGTATAAGTTGTGTAATACCCGTGGATATCCAAGAAGCTGGTGCTATAACCCTACCCGCCAAGAGGTTTGGGGATATTATTAAAGAATTACCTACCAACGAGGTAAGTATAAACACCAAAAAGAATAATTTGGTTTTTATTGAGACAGAGTTGTGTGAGTTTAAAATTATGGGGCTAAGTAAAGAAGAATTTCCTAAACTACCCGAATTCCAAGATAAAGAGGTTATAAGGTTAGAGCAAAGTGATTTAAAAAACATGTTGGGCTTGACCTCTTTTGCGGTTTCTGTGGATGAGACCCGATATATTTTAAATGGAATACTTTTTCAATTTAAAGGAAATAGCCTGACTTTAGTGGCCACAGATGGAAAAAGGTTGGCGATTATAGAGAAAAAATTAAAACAAAGTATAGATAAAAACATACAAATAATTGTGCCAATTAAAACCATTCATGAATTGAATCGTAATTTAAGCGAAGAAGGGGAGGTTTCTCTGGTTTTGGGGAATAACCAGATATTGTTTGATTTGGGGAAAGTAGTAATTATTTCACGTTTGATTGAAGGCGAATTTCCTGACTATCAACAGGTTATACCACCGGTATCGGATAATAAGTTGATTATTAACCGAGAGCAATTTTTATTGGCCATAAGAAGAGCCGCGCTTCTTTCTACGCCCGATTATCAGGCGGTAAAGTTAGAAGTATTTAAGAATAAATTAGTGATTTCTAAATCCACGCCTGATGTGGGGGAGTCCCGTGAGGAGGTACCCATCAATTATACAGGCAAAGAGATGATTATAGGGTTTAACCCTGCTTATCTTGTGGATGTGTTAAAAAATCTACCTCAAGAGATGATAGAATTCGAATTGACGGAAAGCGAAAAACCCGGTGTGATTCGTAGTGACGGATATATTTATATTGTTTTACCTATGCGCCTAGGATAATCTATGGAGAGCATAAAAAATACTGTAAATAATGTAATGGGGCTTTTGGTAGCAAAAAAAAACTTATCCCACCATAGTCCCGAGACGTTACTTAAAAAAACCCTGACAAAAAAAGAACTGCAGCATATAAAATTTCGCTATTTTAGAAAGGGTATTCTGGGGATAAGCGTGGATTCTTCAGGTTGGCTATACCAAATGAACTTAAAAAAAGAGGGGTTGCTAGAGAGATTAGGGAAAAACATTAATGTGAAAGATATTCGTTTCAGATTGGGGGCCTTAAGGTGAAAAAGAAAGCTCTAAAGAAAACAAATAAAATTCCAGAAGTACCTAGCCCTGTAAAGAAAGACAAAGCCTACGATGCTACTACTATACAGGTTTTAGAAGGCACTGAAGCGGTTCGGCGCAGGCCTGCGATGTATATTGGCGATACCTCTATCCGCGGTTTACACCACCTGGTTTATGAGGTAGTAGATAATAGCGTGGATGAACATGCGGCAGGCTTTGGTAATTATATTGAGGTAGTTATCCATTCTGATAATAGTGTAGGCGTGGTTGATCAAGGCCGCGGCATCCCTGTTGATATGCACAAAACAGAGAAGAAACCCGCAGTAGAAGTAGCCTTAACTAAACTACATGCCGGAGGCAAATTTGACCATCGGGTGTATAAGGTTGCAGGGGGCTTACATGGCGTAGGAGTAAGCGTGGTAAATGCCCTGTCGGAAAGGCTTGAGGTAGAGGTGAGACGCGATGGCAAGGTTTATCACCAACGCTATGAGCGCGGGAAGACCGTCTCTAAATTAATAGTTATTGGCAAAAGTAGCACTACTGGCACAAAAGTAACCTTTAAACCCGATAAGACCATCTTTAGTAAAATAGATTTTTCTTATGATATTTTATCTCAGCGTTTGAGAGAATTAGCCTTTTTAAATAAAGGCTTAAAGATAAAACTGAAGGATGAGCGCACAGATAAAGAAGCAGTATTTGAATTTAGCGGCGGGATTGTCTCTTTTGTAGAGTATCTTAACAAAAATAAAAATCCTTTGCACAATAAGGTGATTTATTTTCAGAAGGAGCAGGACCAGATTGTTACAGAAGTGGCGCTACAGTATAATGATGGCTATGCCGAAACTATATTCGCATTCGCCAATAATATAAATACTGTTGAAGGCGGGACACACCTTTCGGGTTTTAAATCTGCTTTAACCCGGGCCATCAATCAATACGCCAAATCTAAAAACTTACTTAAGGATGATGTTGCCATTTCTGGTGATGATGTGCGCGAAGGATTAACTACCGTGGTTAGCGTCAAGATTCCTAACCCACAGTTTGAAGGTCAGACTAAGACGAAATTAGGAAATTCTGAAGTCGAGGGTTTAGTTGCTTCTATAAGCCTAGATGGCCTATCTGCTTATTTTGAGGAGAACCCTGCAATTGCCAATAAAATTGTGGATAAGGTAATCTTGGCTTCGAGAGCCCGTGAGGCAGCGCGTAAAGCCAGGGAACTTACGCGTCGAAAAGGCGCGCTTGAAGGTGCAGGCCTTCCAGGGAAACTAGCGGATTGCTCAGAAAGAGACCCATCTTTGTGTGAATTGTATATTGTGGAAGGCGACAGTGCCGGAGGTTGTTTTTTTGGAGATACTAAAGTGGCATTAGCCGATGGGCGCAATATAACTTTTAAAGAATTAGTAAGCGAAGCAAAGTCCGGCAAAAAAAATTATTGTTATACTATCGGCCACGAGGGTGGAATTGAAATCGGGGAAATAAAAAACCCAAGAATAACAAAACAAGCAACCGAAGTTGTTAAAGTTGTGCTCGACAACAATGAGGAAATTATTTGTACCCCTGACCACAAGTTCATGTTAAGGGGCGGCGGTTATAAAATAGCTAAAGATTTAACTCCAGAAGATTCTTTAATGCCGCTTTATCGCCAATATTCTAAAATTGGCGGCTGGATTACTATTGAAGGATATGAGATGGTTTTTGACTCAAAAACAAATAAATGGATTTTTACCCACTTATTATCTGATAGATATAATCTAGAGAACAGTGTTTATTTCAAAAACCATGGCGACACCATCCATCACAAAGACTTCAACAAATTAAATAACAACCCCGATAATTTAGTCAGAATGGGCAATAGGGAGCATTTTTTATATCACACAACTATTCTTGAAAAGACGCTTCACAGCAGAGAGATAAAAGAAAAATCCAGACAAGCACATCAATTAACCAAATATCGAGAAAAGGTTAGAAAAATCATGACGACGCCAGAGATGAGGCAGGCGTTAAGCCAAAGAGCTAAAAAACAATGGAGTGACCCCAAGTATAAAAAATTTATGCTGGATAAGTTTATGCAATTTTATCAAAATAACGCTGAGTACCGGCGCAAGAACAGTGAGCTTTTGAATCTGGCCCAGAAAAAATATTGGACTGAGGATGAAAACAGGTTACGGCAAGCCAGGCGGGTAAGACGATATTTTGAGGAGCATCCCAAAGTCAGAAAACTTTTAGCAGACAAGGCGAAGTCGGAATGGTCTGATAACGCTCTCTTGGCCTGGAGACGCAAGAAAACCAGTGAGCAGTGGACGGAGGATTTCCGAAAGAAGCGCAGGGCTGCGTACAACCGCACTTATTTAGACCGAAGCCTAGCCTTTGCAAGGACGGTGTATGAGAGCCACGGCGACCTGAGCCTTTATGACGATGAGCGGCGCGCACTTCTTAAACGCGATAATAATCTGGTAAAATTTGATACCTTGGTCAGTAGATTCTTTGACAATGACCAGCACGCTTTATTGGAGACGGTGAAGAACTATAACCATAAAATCAAACGCATTGAGCGGGTAGAAGATAAGTTTGATGTTTATGACATAGAAGTTCCCGATACGCACAATTTTGCTTTAGCCAGCGGCGTGTTTGTACATAATAGCGCTAAACAAGGGCGCGACCGGAGATTTCAGGCAATCCTCCCCATAAAAGGCAAGATCCTTAATGTAGAGAAAGCGCGCTTAGATAAAGTTTTGTCCAATGAAGAAATTCGCACCATTATTACTGCTTTAGGAACTGGGGTGGGAGATGAGTTTGATCTTAGTAAACTGCGTTATCACAAGGTAATTCTTATGGCAGATGCAGATGTGGATGGTTCGCATATTAGAACACTTTTGTTAACCCTATTATATCGGCAGATGCCTAAGATAATAGAAGAAGGCTATGTCTATATTGCCCAACCCCCGCTTTTTAAGATAAAGCGTGGCCAGCGTGAAGAGTATATCCAAACTGAAAAACAGATGGATGAGTTACTCTTAGATCTGGGTAGAGAAGGCCACAAGTTTATACGCCTGACAGATAAAGAAACCTTTACTGACAACAAATTTAAGGACTTGCTTTATTTACTGGTTGAACTTGAGAAATTAGCCAAAGTTTTAGAGAAAAAGGGAGTAGAATTTGCAAAATATCTGGCTTTTAGACATCAAAAGACCAAAAAATTACCTATTTATAGGGTAAAAGTGGAGGGAAAAGAACATTTTGTCTATTCTGACAAAGAATTAGCCAGCCTTACAGATAAAGAAAGCGAACAGGATATCTTAGAACTTTTTGAGGCCCCGGAAATTGAGCAGGTGGTAAATAAAATTGAAAAATTAGGGTTGGATATTTCCGATTATAGTCTAGAGGTATTTGTACAAAAAGAGGCGGGGATTAAGAAAAAAGAGAAGAAACTCAAGCCGCTTTATCGGATTACCAATGAAAAAGAACACCAAGACTTATTCAGTCTGAAAGAGGCATTAATTTATATAAAGGAAGTAGCTACCCGCGGCATGCATATTCAAAGATATAAGGGTTTAGGTGAAATGAATCCCCAGCAACTCTGGGAGACGACCATGGACCCGGGAAAACGCACGATTTTAAAGGTTGCTTTAGAGGATGCGGTAGAGACAGACCGTATGTTTACCGTTCTGATGGGAGACGAGGTCGAGCCGCGCCGCGAATTTATTGAAAATTATGCCCATCAGGTGAAAAATTTGGATATATAAAAATATCAAATATCAAAAATTAAATTTAAAATATACATATAAAAATTCAAAAATAAATTCAACTGTAAATCATTAAGTTTTACGCGATAATTTTTGATTTTTGCATTTTGATTTTTGATTTCGGCGAACGGAGTGAGCCGCTATGTATACGCGTAATGAAAAAATAGTTCCGATTTATATTGAGGAAGAGGTAAAGGATTCTTACCTTAATTATGCGATGAGTGTAATTGTCGGCCGCGCCCTTCCCGATGCGCGCGACGGACTAAAGCCCGTGCATCGCAGGATTCTCTACTCAATGATGGATTTGGGGCTAGAACACAACAAACCCTTTAAGAAAGCAGCGCGTATTGTAGGCGAGTGCCTTGGGAAATATCATCCGCATGGAGATATTGCAGTTTACGATGCCTTGATTAGAATGGCACAAGATTTTTCTTTGCGTTATCCTTTGGTAGAAGGTCAAGGCAACGTGGGCAGCGTAGATGGGGATTCACCCGCTGCCATGCGTTACGTCGAGGCGCGGCTAGCGGCTATTTCCGACGAGATGCTGGCGGATATAGATAAGGATACAGTTAATTTTGGGCCGAATTTTGATGCTTCTTTGCAGGAACCGCTTTTATTGCCAGCAATTTTACCCAATCTTTTGGTGAATGGCTCAAGCGGCATTGCTGTGGGCATGGCCACTAATATCCCGCCGCATAATTTAAATGAAGTAGCAGATGCGATTATTTATTTGTTAGAGCATCCTGAATCAGAAATAAAAGATTTGCTGCGCTATATCAAAGGACCGGATTTTCCTACAGGCGGCCTAATCTGCGGCAGAGAAGGTATTAAAGAGGCTTATAACACAGGAAAAGGCAAACTGGCAGTTCGCGCCAGAGCAAATATCGAGCATCAGAAGAGCGGTAAAGACCTGATTGTGATTACTGAAATTCCCTATCAGGTGCAAAAGGCCAGCCTTATTGAGTCCATCGCGGGTTTAATAGATGAGAAAAAATTAGAGGGCATCTCTGATATACGCGACGAGTCGGATAAAGAGGGCATACGCATTGTAATAGAGCTTAAGCGCGATACTGAGCCGCAGATTATTTTAAATCAACTTTTCAAACACACGCAATTAGAAAGCACCTTTGGAATTATAATGCTCGCCTTGGTTGAGAACCGGCCGCGGGTATTGAATTTACGCCAGTTGTTGGAAGCTTATATAGAGCATCGCAAGGTGATTATTCGGCGCAGGACCCAGTTTGAATTAGACAAGGCCCTAAAAAGAGCACACATCTTAGAGGGTTTAAAAATTGCTCTGAAATATATTGATAGGATTATCAGGACTATTAAAACTTCTAAGAATACGGAAGTGGCCAAAGAGCGTTTGATGAAGGAGTTCGATCTTTCTGGGGCGCAGTCCCAGGCCATCTTAGAGATGCAGCTGCAGCGTCTGACTGCGCTTGAGCGCGATAAGATTGACGCTGAATATATGGAACTCTTAAAGAAAATCGAACTTTGTAAAGCTATATTGGCCTCAGAGAAAAAAATAGAAGGTATTATTAAAGATGAGTTAGGGGAATTAAAGAAAAAATACGGTGATGAGCGCAGAACCGAAATCGTGGGTGAAATAGAGAAATTGGAAGTAGAGGATTTAATTGCTGAAGAGGATGTGGTGGTAACAGTCAGCCACAGTGGATATATTAAACGCTTGCCTGTAAGTGCCTATCGTAAACAAAAACGCGGAGGAAGGGGCGTAACCGGAGCAGAGGTAAAAGAAGAGGATTTTATTGAACATCTTTTTGTGGCCTCTACCAAGGATTATCTTTTGATTTTTACGGGTAAAGGCCAGGTGCATTGGCTAAAGGTCTATGAGATACCCATAGGCAGCCGCACCTCTAAGGGTAAGGCCATCATTAATTTGATTCAGATGGAATCTGGCTCAAAGATAAGTTCGACCATTCCGGTAAAGGAATTTTCAGGTGATAAATTTTTGGTTATGGTTACCAAGCAGGGTAAGATCAAGAAGACCAAATTGGATGCCTACAGTAATCCACGCAAAGGAGGGATTATCGGAATCACCTTAGAAAAGGATGATGAGTTAATTAGCGTAGAACTTACCGACGGAAAACAGGAATTACTTATCGGCACCCGCCAGGGAAAGGCGATTAGATTTTCTGAAGCCAAAGTGCGCGATATGGGTAGGGCTGCCTCAGGCGTGCGCGCCATTTCCTTAGTTAAAAAAGATGAAGTTATTGATATGGTGGTGCCTAAAAAGGATGATACGATATTAACGGTTACAGAATTAGGATTTGCCAAACGCACGCCTGTAAAAGAATATCGCCTGACCAGCCGGGGTGGCAAAGGCGTCATTAATATAAAAGTAACTCCTAAAAATGGTCAGGCAGTAAGTTTAAAAGCGGTTTCTGATGAAGATGAGTTGATGGCCATTACCCAGAATGGGATATTCTTGCGTTGCGCAGTTAAGGATATTCGCACCACTGGCCGTTCTAGCCAAGGCGTGCGCTTAATAAAACTTCAGGATAAGGACCGCGTCTCCTGCATCGCTCCTGTAATTGCAGAAGAGGAGGAATAATTAAGTCCCCATCGTCTAGCCTGGTCTAGGACAAGAGCTTTTCAAGCTCTCGACAGGGGTTCAAATCCCCTTGGGGAC
>CAYOMI010000004.1:0-23689 GCA_964405005.1 uncultured Planctomycetales bacterium
ACCAAGGCATTTACTTTATCGTTAGCGTAAAAAAGGATAGCATAGTTAAACATTTAGACAAAAATGTCGGTAATCCCATAAAATCCTTTGTCTTCCAGATGAGACACAAAATGAAAGCTGTGGTTATTAAAAATTTATCCCCTTTCTCAGCAGGCATACTGAGTGCCATTATATTAGGCGAGAGGCAAAATTTGCCTGCTTATGTAAGGGATACTCTGGTTTACTCAGGCACTGTTCACATAATTGCGATCTCGGGGTTACATTTGGGGATAGTCGCTTTTATTATCTTATTAATCTTAAAAATAATAAAGATTCCCAGGAGACCGCGGTATATCCTTACAATATTGCTGTTGATTTTTTATTGCCTTCTAACCGGTGCAAATACACCAGTATTACGTTCCACCGTTATGGCAACTATCTTACTTTTTAGCTATTTTCTCAAGCGGGAGGTTAATATTTACAATTCCTTGTCTCTCGCTGCCTTAATAATACTAGCGGCTAATCCTTGGCAGCTTTTTGAGGTTAGTTTTCAGCTTTCATTTTTAAGTGTAACCTCAATCGTCTGGCTCTCACCTAAGATTAAATCTCTATTTCCTGAAAAGTTAAACAAGATGCCTTGGATACGCTTTCTATTCTCAATCTTTTCTACATCATTTGCCGCTTGGCTTGGACTCTTACCTTTAATCGCCTATTATTTTAGAGTTCTCTCACCCATTACCATATTGGCAAATATGATTATTGTTCCTTATATGACTATTATTGTAGCCTCGGGCTTTAGCCTGGCGCTGATTGGGATGTTATTTTCTTTTTTGACTCCTATATTTGCAGCGAGTTGTGAATTATTTATCATAATTTTATTTAAAATTAATTCCTTATTAATTAGTGTTCCCAGTGCATATTTTAAGTTGCCTCAGATATCTTTTGCGTATGTTCTACTTTATTACATTTTGTTGATATTAATCTTTAATTTATCTAAAATTTCTTTTATAATAAGAGGCGATTTCATACAAAGGAGGTGAGATAAGCGATGAGAAATTCTTTTAAAAAAACCTACCATATCAGTTAGCATTGAAGAAAAAGGTATTAGGATTAGAATTCAAACTTACCTTCCTTTTAAAAAACTCCCACCTAAGAAATATCCTGAAAACGCAAAATATATTACTATCTGTATAAGCCTAGCTGAAGAAGCAATAATCGCTCTTAAAAAATATTCCCAAAAAACTCACAGATTAGAATCAAAAATTATTCAGGAAGCTATAGAATATTATTTGGTGCTGTGGGAAATTAATAAACTGCCTTATGAACCACTGAGGAAGAAACAGATTCTGGGTTTCAGAAGAATTGCACGAACCATAATCATAGAGCAGGATAAAAAATTAAGATGCTTAGCAGAAGAGAGCGGCAGAAGCATAAGTGAATTAACAAGAGAAGCGGTTGTAAATTTTTTGAGAATGAGAGGTATGTTGGTATAAATATGTTTCTATTTTTCGTATACTGGCAAGGCCCCACTCAAAAATTGGCTTGAAATTTTATCGTAACAAATTGTTTTATAAAAACATGCATACTGTAGTCTGCGTCAAGGCATATCTTGGTAGTCAGTGGCTTTAATGTAGGCATAGTTGCCTTTATAATTATCCTATTCCTTAAAATTTTACGTATGCCCAGGATAATCCGCGTTTACATTACCTTACCCTTACTCATAATTTACTCTCTAGTTACTGGCGCTTCAACTCCGGTTGTGCGTGCAACTATCATGGCAGGACTGTTTCTCTTGGGATTTTTGCTGAAAAGAGAATACGATGTTTATAATTCCTTGGGGATTTCAGCGCTATGTATATTAATCCTAAATCCTCGGCAACTATTTGATGTGGGATTCCAACTTTCCTTTTTAAGCGTCCTTTCAATAGTCTATATTTATCCTAAATTAAAATCGCTTCTTCGTCTAGATTCTTTAAAGATAAAATACATAAGATTTTTTACTCATGGTCTTCTCGTTTCTTTTTCCGCCTGGTTAGGCACTATGGGGCTTGTAGCCTATTATTTTAAGATTTTCTCTCCTGTTACAGTTTTAGCCAACTTATTTATTGTGCCTTTGGCAACTTTTATTACTTTATGCGGTTTTACCATAATTCTTGCTGGCTTGCTTAATCCCCCAATAGCTTCGTTATATGCAAAGACCTGCGAATTAGCAGCCTGGTTTTTAATTTCTATTAATACCTTTCTGGTTAAACTTCCCTACGCCGTCTTTAATTTAGGATTCTGACTTGACCCCACACCAATTGAGTAATAGCTATGGCTAAAAACCAATTGGTGTGGGGTTGACAAAACACCATATCTATGTTAAAGTTATTCTACTATGAGACGTTTAATTTTAGCTATCATTACTATTTTTATTTTATCTGTCTCGCCTGCATATCCTTACTGGATCTGGACGCCCAAAACTGGCAAATGGGTAAATCCCAAGACTACAGTAAAGACTACTCCCAAAGAGCAATTTGATTTCGCCAAGGGTTTTTACGATATTAAAAACTATGAAGAGGCGAAGCGCGAGTTCAAAAAGCTACTTAAGTCTTATCCTAAATCTGCAGAGGCTGCAGAGAGTCAATATTACCTTGGTTTAATAGAAGAAGCGCAGGGTAATTTGTATGAGGCATACCAAGCCTACCAGAAAGTTATTGATAAGTATCCTTTTTCAGAGAGAATCCAAGAGATTATTGAGCGCGAGTATAAGATTGGTGAGGCATTTATGGGAGGCGAGAAACGTAAGGCCATAGGAATGACTTTGCCTGTAGAAAATCCAGCCATAGAAATTTTCACCAAGGTAGTAGAGAACTCTACGTATGGACCGTTAGCTGCTGTTGCCCAATATAAATTAGGATTAGTTCTAGAAGGCTTGGTAAGATATTACGAGGCAGAAGAGGCTTTTAATAAAGTGATTACCAATTATCCTAACAGTGAATGGGTAGAAGCAGCCCAGTTTCAGATTGCTTCCTGCCGTGCTGCTGTTTCCCGTAGTCCGGATTATGACCAGGGAGCATTTAAAGAGGCGAAGGATAAATTCGAAGAGTTTGTAAGAGAACATCCGGATGCAGTCTTGTCAGGCGATGCAGAAAAGAATATTGAAAAGCTAAAAGAAAAAGAAGCAGAGGCTAATTTTAATACTGGTCGTTTTTATGAGAAACAAAAGGCATACGAGGCAGCCAGAATTTATTATGAAGATGTAATTAGTAATTATCCTGATAGTGTCTGGGCAGCAAAGGCACTGGAACGGCTGCAGATAACAGAGAAAATAAAGAAATGATAAATAGCCTATCACAAATTAGAAATCGCATGTCGCACATAAAATTTTTATTGCTATTAGCCATATGCCATATGCCAATTGTCTTTGCGGGTTGCGGTTATACCAGCCGTTCTATAATTGCTGATAAATACAGCACCATTTATGTCGTTCCTTTTGCCAATAAGATAGACATTACTAAAGAAAGTGATGCAGCAAGAAAGTTCAAAACCTACAGACCTTTTCTGGAGACGGATATTACCAAGGCAGTTATAGATAAATTCCTATTCGATGGTACTCTTAGGCCTCTGCAGCAAGAATTTGCAGATGTAGTTTTAAAAGGTGAGCTGGTTGAATTTCGTCGAGATGCTTTAAGATACGACCGCAATGACGAAGTATTAGAATACAGAATTAACCTGGTTGTTAATATCGGTCTCTGGGATAACAGAGAAAATAAATTAATCTGGCAGGAAAATAATTTTACTGGCGACACCACCTATTTTACTAGCGGAAGCCAAGCTGAATCCGAAGACAGCGCTATAAATGAGGCAATTAGCGATTTAGCGCGCAGGGTTGTAGAGCGCACTGTCGAGCAGTGGTAAGAAGTTCTTGTATGATTTATTTATTCCTCGGCCAAGATAATCCCTCCAAGGATATAAAACTCAAGCAGATAAAAAAGGAATTTTTAAACCCCGGTGTAGAGGAATTTAATCTGGATATTTTATATGGCCGGGAATTAAGCCTCAGGGTGCTACAGGAAAGACTTTTATGCCTGCCAGTAAAAATAAAAAAGAGACTTATTGTTATAAAAGGAGCCGAGGTACTTAAAGACGATATTAAAGAATTCTTGCTTAAGTATGTAAAAAAACCTTCTTCCAAAATTATCCTTGTGTTAGATACTAACAAATATGAACGTAAGGATGAGTTTATCAATAGTGTATCTAAATTTTGCCAGATTTACCGTTTTAAAGAAACTGTTGAAGCCAATACATTTAGTCTAAGTCAACAGATAGATCTTAAAAGAGCTGATTACGCCCTGCGCGTATTAAATCAGCTTCTAAAAAATGGAGAAAAACCCGAACGAATTTTGGGTGGATTAAGGTATGCCTGGGAGAGAGATATTCATCAGCCGATTGAGAGAAGAAAAAGGCTTAGATTACTCCTAAATTGTGATAGTGATATTAAAACAGGCAGGCTAAAAGCCCACTATGCTTTAGAGAGACTCGTGGTGAGTCTATGTTGTCTTAACAAGCCTTTTAGCTAATCTCGATTTTTTACGATCCGCAGTTTTAGGATGGATAATTCTTTTTTTAGCTGCTTTATCAAGCTGAGAAAATACCTTACCTATTAGCGCTTTTGCTTCATTAATATTTTTCGCAGATAATAACGCCTGGAATTTTTTAATAGTTTTTTTAAGTTGCTGTTTGATTTTTAAGTTGCGCAGGTATCTTTTTTTATCTACGCGTTTTCTCTTTAAAGAAGTTCTACGCCTGGGCATATCATTCTCCTTTATAAATTAGTGCTATATTAATATCATAATTAACTAATTATGTCAATAAACAAATCTACCTCTAGCCAGTCTAACCGGGCCATTGCCAAATCTGCTAGCACCATTGGGTTTGCCACCTTAATCTCTCGCCTCTTAGGATTTCTGCGCGATGTCGTTATTGCCAGATTATTTGGTGTTTATATCTATGCCCAGGCATTTGTTATTGCCTTTAGGATTCCTAATTTATTCCGCGATTTTGTGGGTGAAGGCGCAGCCAATGCTGCATTTGTGCCTGTATTTAGTCAATACTGCGTAAAACATACCAAAGAAGAATTCTGGGAATTAGTCAATATCGTGTTGAATCTACTCTTAGTGATACTTATGACTATTACTCTTCTAGGCATAATTTTTTCGCCTTTAATTGTACGTTTAATTGCTCCTGGATTCGTAGACGATTCTTATAAATTAGCCACCACTATCAAACTAAACCGCATAATCTTTCCTTATATTCTACTGATTAGTCTTGCTGCTTATGCGATGGCAATACTTAATTCCTTAAAACATTTTGTTGTTCCAGCATTTGCACCCTGCCTTTTAAATATTTCTATTATCATTTTTGCGCTGTGTTTTGGAGAAGGGATTAAAGGTTTAGCTCTGGGTGTTTTAGTAGGGGGAATTTTGCAACTTGCTATACAGATTCCGGTTTTATATAAAAAAGGATTTCGGCTTAGATTATTTAAACGGTTCAGGCATCCGGCTGCAACCACTATCGGTAAATTGATGTTGCCACGTCTTTTAAGTTCCTGCATCTATCAATTAAATAATTTTGTAGATTCAATTTTCGGTTCTTGGGCTTGGATTGTGGGAGAAGGAGGCGTAGCAGTTTTATATTTTTCTTATCGCTTAATCCAGTTTCCTTTGGGAATATTTAGTACAGCGCTTTCCCAGGCAATACTTCCTACTTTATCTACTCATGCCTTGGAGGATAATCACGAACAATTAAAAAATACACTCTCTTGGGGACTGCGCACTACATTTTTTGTGATGCTGCCTGCCTCTATAGGATTTATGGTTTTGGCAAAGCCGATTATTGTTACGTTGTTCGGCGGCGGAAGGTTTGATATGTATTCTGCGGCTATGACTAGTAAAGCACTTATGTTTTACAGCATCGGCCTTTTTGCTTATGGTGCCACAAGAGTATTGCAGTCAGCTTTTTTTGCATTCAATGATACCGTTACTCCTACCAAGGTCGCATCCCTAACCCTACTGTTAAATGTTATATTAAATGCAGTTCTTATGTTTCCTCTTAGGATAGGCGGAATTGCCCTTGCTACATCCATATCCGGTATTATTGGCTGTTTGATTCTGTTCAATATATTGAAAAATAGACTTAGGCCGTTTCGTGTGAAAGAAATTTTTGTTTCTTTCCTACGCCTGCTTGTTGCAAGCTTGGGTATGGGACTGGTCTGTTATATAGTCTGCCAAAATATTCTCTTAGGAAATATTCTCTTAGGCAAAATATTTAATTTAGCAATAGAAATTATTGTCGGTATCCTAACATATATTTTATTATGTTTTGTATTGAGGGCCGAAGAGATAAAGCAATTGTGGCAATGGATTATTTCAAGAGGGACCTAAAAAAGATGAATAGTGGCCTTAAAGAAAAAGTCTCTTCTTTACCCGATGGTTGCGGTGTATATCTCTTTAAAGATGCGCAAGGTAATATTATTTACATCGGTAAGGCAAAGTTTCTGAAGAAAAGAGTGCAGTCTTATTTTATCCGACCACTTGATGCAAAAAATCAGGCACTTGTTTCTAAAATTACAGATATAGAATATAGATCCACGTCTTCAGAAGCCGAGGCACAAATTTTAGAAGCCCAATTAATTAAAGAGAAACAACCTCAGTACAATATTGACTTGAAGGATGACAAATCCTTTCCTTGGATTAGGATTACAGATGAAGAGTTTCCTGTAGTTTCAACATATAGAAGAAAAGGTAAACGAAAAAATGATAATTCCTTATATTTTGGGCCCTATACTAATGTTAAACTTTTACGCCAAGCTGTAAAATCTATGCGTAAAATTTTTGGTTTTCGTTCCTGTAAAATTATGACTAAAAAGGCCTGTCTTTATTATCGGCTTAAACTCTGCCCCGCACCTTGCGTGGGTAAAATTACCTCTACGCAATATCAGGAAATCATTAGCCGGATAAGGTTATTCTTAGAATCCAGATACGAAGAGTTAATAAATAAACTTTCTACAAGAATGAAGGAGCTTGCTAAAGAAAAAAATTTTGAGGAGGCAGCTAAAATAAGAAATCAAATTCAAGCCCTTAGCGCATTTGGCTATACTGCAAAACCCATCAACTTCGCAATTAACGAATTAGAAGACCTAAAAAATCTGCTTAAATTAGATAAGTTACCTCTGCGCATTGAGGCCTTTGATATATCAAATATATCGGGAAAGCAAGGAACTGGTTCTATGGTTACTTTTTTAAAGGGTCTGCCAGATAAAAATAACTACCGTAGATTCAGAATAAAAACATTTGAGGGTATAGATGATTATAGATGCTTAAGAGAAGTAATACACAGGCGTTATTTAAGGGTAATTGAAGAAAAATTGCCTCTACCGGATTTGGTACTTATTGACGGAGGGAAAGCGCATCTTAAAGTAGTAAAGGATGAGATAGATAAATTGGGTCTACGTTTACCCTTAGTAAGTATAGCCAAAGACCAAGAGAATATATATATTAAAAATAGGCCTCAGCCAATAAAGTTAAATCAGGATACACCTGCTTTGAATTTAATACGTCGGATTAGAGATGAAGCACATAGGTTCGCTATTAAGTATCACCATTTATTAAGAAAAAAGAAGATAATAGAAGGATGACGCCTTTTGCTAAAAAAGTGTATAAAGTTGTATTGGGCATCCCGCTGGGTGAGGTGCGAACATATAAATGGGTAGCCAAAAGAGTAGGTAAGCCACGCGCCTTTAGAGCAGTAGGACAAATCTTGAAGAATAATCCTTATCCGTTAATTATTCCTTGTCACCGCGTAGTTGAATCGAACGGTAAATCGGGAGGATATGTCCTAGGAAAAAGAAATAAAAAATTGCTTCTAAATCTAGAAAGACAAATAAAGAAGTTAGTGTTATAATATATCTGGAGGTGGATATGGATATAAAAGGATATTTAAAGTTAATGGTAGATAAAGATGCTTCGGATATGTTTTTCCGTGCTGGTGCAAAAGTGCATATTCGGCTTGATGGAAAGATTGTTGCTGTGGATGAGAAAATTATGAGTTTAGACGAAGTTAATGAAGCAGTAAAGGAACTTACCTCTAATGAATTAAGAGATTTCTTTCAGCGCAATCTGGATGTGGACTTTGGTATATATATACCTGAGCTTAAGCACCGTTTCCGCATAAATATTTTTATGCAGCGTAACTGGCCGGCACTAGTTATTAGGAATGTCCGTTCAGTTATTCAAAGTTTTGAGGAGCTTAACCTCCCGACAGAGGTTTTAACAAAATTATCTCTGGAAAACAGAGGCCTGGTTCTTCTTGCAGGTACTATGGGAAGCGGCAAATCCACAACTATTGCTAGTATGATTGAATATATTAATCAGCATTGTCAAAAGCATATCTTGACTATCGAGGAGCCGATTGAATTTATCTTTGAGGATAAAAATTCAATTATTAACCAGAGGGAGTTAGGATTGGATGTATCTTCTTATGCCATGGCCCTGCGTTCTCTTGCCTTGCAGAGCCCAGATGTTATCTATATTGCCAATATACGTGATTATGAAACTGTGGCTAGCGCCTTAACTGTGGCTGAGACAGGCGCGCTGGTTTTAAGCACCCTACATACCATAAATGCCAGCCAGAGTGTGGAAAGAATTATTAATTTCTTTCCACCGCATCAACATCCCGAGATAAGGGTTCGCTTGTCTTATTTGTTAAAAGGAGTTATATCATTAAGGCTAGTTCCTTTTAAGGAGAGGCTAGGCCGTATTCCTGCTTGTGAGATTATGCTGCTTACTCCTACCATAAGCCGACTTATCAGGGAAAGTAAGGTTTGGGAGATTCCCCAGTTTATCGAAGATGGCCAAGTTTTTGGTATGCAGTCTTTTAATCAATCCCTGATGAATTTTGTTAAAGAGGGTAAGATTAGCGAAGAGGAGGCATTGAATTTCTCAGATAATAGAGATGAATTTACCCTTGCTTTAAAAGGAATCAGAAATAGATAACGCGGGAGGTAGATAAATGTTAGAAGAGATAAAATCTAAACTCGCAATGCTTGGTAACCGTCTTGAGAACTTAAGAGGTTATCTTTGACGTAGATAGTAAAAAGAGACAGATCGAAGAATTATCATCCCAGATGTCGCAACCCGGATTCTGGAAGGAACAAGATAATTCCAGTAAGATAGTAAAACTTCTTAAATCCCTCAAAGGAACTGTTGAGCCGTGGGATAATGCCTGCAAGAGATATCAAGAGATAAAGGAACTCGCCGATATTTTAAAAGACGAAGATTCAGGATTAATCACCGATTTAACTATAAGTATTGATTCTCTTTTAAAGGAAGTTGATAAATTAGAGTTTAATACTATTTTTAGTGGCGAATTTGATAAGAATAATGCTATATTGAGTATCAATGCAGGTGCAGGCGGCACAGAATCCTGTGATTGGGTGGGTATGCTTCTGCGTATGTATAGCCGCTTTGCGGAAAATCACGGATACAATATCAGGATGATAGATATGCTTCCCGGTGAGGAAGCGGGTATAAAAAATGTTACTATTCTTGTTGAAGGAGAGTATGCCTACGGTTATCTTAAGGCAGAACGGGGAGTGCATAGGCTTGTGCGTATCTCGCCTTTTGATGCCAATAAACGCCGGCATACATCTTTCGCTTCCGTGGATGTCATTCCTGAGATTCAAGAGGATATAGAACTTGAGATTAAAGATAGTGATTTAAAAATTGAAACTTACCGTGCCTCAGGTCCTGGCGGGCAACATATGCAGAAAACCGATTCTGCAGTAAGAATTATCCATATACCGACGAGTACAGCGGTACAATGTCAGAATGAGCGTTCACAGCATCAAAATAAACAAACCGCCTTAAGAATACTCAAGGCCCGGCTTTATGAATTAGAAAGAGAAAAACAGCAAGAGCAATTACTCAAGGCTTATGGCACAGAGAAGAAAAAAATTGAATGGGGCAGCCAAATCCGTTCTTATGTAATGCATCCCTATAATATGGTCAAAGACCACCGCACGGATTACGAGACGCAAGATGTGAATAAGGTTATGGATGGCGGAATTGAGGAATTTATTGAGATGTATTTGAAAAGTCAAAAGTCACAAATCAAAAAGACCTAATTACAAACCCGCATTGCAATCGGTTATTTAGAATACTATGTTAATGTTAGGATTTATTAAAAACCAACTCTTACAAAATAAGCAAAATCTTATCAGAAGAAAATATCCGAATGTTAGCATCATTTTACATCCGGATATGCCTAGTCCTTCAATAAATAAGATGGTAGAATTAGCCGCTATAGTGGAACGAGTCAATTCTTTTGAGCCCAAAATAAGCAGCCTTTCCGATACAGAATTACGCAAAAAAACAGATGAATTTAAAGAATATGTCTTAAAGAAAAATAAGGAATATAGTCAAGAGATTCAGGAATTAGAAGAAGCCATTTTTTCTGTAGCCATTCCCGAAGAAAGAGAAAAAATAAAAGAAAGATTAAAAATTACCTCTAATAAAATCTTTGAGGAGATACTTCCTGAGGCCTATGCAGTGGTAAGGGAGGTAGCCTCGCGCACAATTAATATGCGGCATTTTGATGTACAGATAGCCGGTGGCGTGATTTTACATGAAGGAAAGATTGCTGAGATGGCTACCGGCGAAGGAAAAACTCTCGTAGCAACATTACCGGCTTATTTAAATGCGCTATTAGGTCGGGGTGTGCACATTGTAACGGTTAACGATTATCTAGCGCGTAGGGACCGAGAATGGATGGGGCCTATTTATGAATCTCTGGGTTTATCGGTAGGAGTAATACAGCATGAGATGTCCGATGAGCAAAGAAAGATTGCCTATAATTGTGATATAACCTATGGAACGAATAACGAGTTTGGTTTTGATTATCTGCGTGATAATATGAAGTATTCTTTAGAGGATTTAGTGCAAAGACCTTCTTATTATGCGATTGTCGATGAGGTTGATTCTATACTTATTGATGAAGCACGCACGCCTTTGATTATTTCTGGTCCTGCTGAGGAGTCTACGGAAAAATACTATGTCATTGACCGGATTATCCCCCGACTTCGAGGAAGGATAATCTTAGAAAAGGATGAGATTGAGGCTAAATATAAAGGAGAAGACCTTTCTAAAGGGTATGATTATATAGTGGATGAAAAGGCCCATACGGCGCATCTTACCGAGGAAGGTGAGTCAAAAGTTTGTTCACTACTTGGTATTAATAATCTCCATGATATGGAGACTATGGAATGGAGGCATCATGCCATACAGGCGTTGCGTGCGCATAATCTTTATAAGAAAGATGTGGATTATGTAGTAAAAGATGGCCAGGTGGTAATAGTAGATGAATTCACCGGACGCATGATGCCGGGAAGGCGTTGGTCTGACGGTATGCATCAGGCGGTGGAGGCAAAAGAAGGTTTGAAAATAGAGCAGGAAAATCAGACCTTAGCCACTATTACCTTTCAGAATTATTTTCGTATGTATGAAAAACTGGCAGGAATGACGGGGACTGCCTTTACTGAAAGCCTTGAATTTAGAAGTATATATCAACTGGACGTTGTGGTTATCCCTACCAATAGGTCTTTAATACGTAATAATTATCCCGATTGTGTTTATAAAACTGAGAAAGAAAAATTTAATGCAGTAGTAGAAGAGATAGTTGAGCTTTATAATCTGGGTAGGCCGGTTTTAGTGGGAACTATTTCAATAGAGAAATCTGAAATATTGTCGGAGATGTTAAAAAGGCGAGGTATTCCCCACCAGGTACTGAATGCTAAATATCATGAGATGGAGGCACAGATTGTGGCTCAGGCCGGAAGATTCAAAACAGTAACCATTGCTACAAATATGGCAGGCAGGGGAACCGATATTTTATTGGGAGGAAATCCTCAAATATTGGCTAAAAATCTTGCCAAACAGAAATTAAAGCCCGGAGATTCTAATTATCAAGAAGAATATAAAAATTTATTAGAGAACTATAGGAAAGAAACCGATGAAGAGCATAAAGAAGTGGTAGCATTAGGTGGTTTACATGTCATAGGAACAGAACGTCACGAGGCCAGGCGTATCGATAACCAGCTGCGCGGTCGCTCTGGTAGACAGGGAGACCCCGGCTCATCAAGATTTTATGTATCTTTTCAAGATGACCTGATGAGACTGTTTGCTCCTGAATGGATGCTCAGATTGCTGGAGGGAGTTGATACTGAGGGCCAACCCTTGACTCTCAAGGAAGGACGCTTAGCTAATATGATTTCGAAATCAATTGAAACTGCCCAGAGAAGAGTTGAGCAGCATAATTTTGAAATCAGAAAGCAACTCTTAGAATATGATAATGTAATGAACAAACAAAGGGAAGTAATTTATGGTCAGCGTCGAGGAATTTTGGAGGGGATTTCCTTAAAAGAGGATATACTTCAAATAGCGCAGAGATTATTAGGTGATATTATTGGCCTGTATGCAGCTGAAAATTTAAACTTACAGGATTGGGATATTTTAGGTTTAGCTAGTGCCATAAAGTTAAAATTTGGCCTGGAATTAAACACCTCTTCAATTAACAAAAATAATAGGACTCTGCTTAAAGAGGATTTATATAACAGAATAGTTTCTTTTTATGAAGAAAAAGAAAAGGTAATGGGCCAGGATTTACTGCGTCATCTGGAACGCATGGTATTTCTACAGATAATCGACACTAAATGGAAGGAACATTTATATGCTATGGATAATTTACGGGAAGGAATAGGTTTGCGTGCCTATGGCCAGCGCGATCCTTTGGTAGAATACAAACATGAGGGTTTTGAGATGTTCTCTCAAATGATTTCTGGTATTGAAGAAGAGGCAGTAGAGATTATTTTTAGGCTGCAGCCAGCCCGGCCGGAAAGATTTAAAGGTATCTTTAGTTCAGTGAGACAAGAATTTTTGCATCCGGAAGTTACCAAGTTTGAAAGACCAGTTGAAGATGTTATTCAGGAGGAACCTTCTTTACCCTCCAAAGATGTTACCAAGCCTGCCCCTATTGTTTCTGGTCCCAAAATCGGTCGTAATGATCCCTGCCCTTGCGGTTCAGGGAAAAAATATAAAAAGTGCCATGGAAGATAAAAAGGAGGTGCACAGTGTTTAAGAAAATTTTAGGTTTAATTTTTCTGGTTTCTGGTTACTGGTTACTGGTTACTTTTGTTTACGCCCAAGAGACCCTCACCATCACTACCTATTATCCGAGTCCTTACGGGAGTTACCAAGAGATACGGGCTAATCGGATAGCCATAGGAGACAACTACTCTCAGTATAGCCAATACTGTTGGCCTGGAGGAACCTGTACTAATACCATTGATGCTAATGCAGATTTGGTTGTAGAAGGCAACGTCGGCATCGGGACAGCGAATCCACAGGCAATGCAAAATAATCGCGACTTAGACCTTGATGTCACACACAACATTATTACTGATGATATATACCTGCGCAACCCTAGCGTGGGAAATCCGAGGTGGGCGAGTGAAGTGAATATAAATAATTGTCAAATTTGCATACACTGTCAAACCGACGGTGGTACTAACTATGGTGCTTGCGGCGGTGGCGTGGAAAGATGTGTAAATGTTAATGAAGGTTGGAGTGGTTGGTCAGGGGATAATTGTAGTAATGGTAGTCCAGAGGACGATAATGCGAGATGCCGAATTAGAATGGTTTGTCCGTAACTCCCATTCAAGAATTTTCACTAACAACCACACAGTAGTTTCCGAATTAATTAAGAAACTGTCTCCCTCTAAGATAGAAAGCAAAAAATCAGATGTTTTCCAACCTAATCGGGAAAATCTCTCTCCTATATTTCTCCTTTACCTAAAATCTTTATAATGGTAAAATACCTCTTAAAATGAAAAGAGATATCTTACTTTCTTTTTTATCCGCTTCACTCTTAATTCTTTCCTTTCCCAACTTTAATCTCTGGTTTTTTGCCTGGTTTGGCTTTGTGCCGTTATTTTTAGCGATAAGGAATAAGCCCAAATTAAAAGTATTTTTTCTTTATTATCTTACAGGAATTATTTTCTGGTTTGGTGTTATCTATTGGCTAGTGCATGTAACTTTCCTTGGTCTGATTTTCTTGGTTTTATATTTAGCATTGTATTTTGGTATCTTCGGTTTCTTAGTATCTCTGGTTACTGGTTACTGGTTACTGGTTACTATTCCTGCAATATGGGTTCTCCTCGAATATCTCCGCAGCCGCCTTTTTACCGGTTTCCCTTGGGCGCTCTTAGGTTATTCGCAATATCTTAATTTGCCAATTATTCAAATCGTAGATATTACCGGTGTCTGGGGCGTTTCGTTTTTGGTGATGATGGTTAATGTGGCGATTTATTCATTAGGGAGGGAAAAACGAACGCACCTATTATTACCTATATTATGCTTACTTATTACATTAACTTACGGTTATTATAAACTTTACCGATTACCGATTACCGATTACCGATTACCGATGAAGATTTCTGTCATCCAAGGCAACATCCCTCAAGGATTAAAATGGAGTCCCCAAGCCAAAGATTTTATTATGGATAAGTATTTAGGTTTGACTAAAGAGGCGGTTAAGGATAAGCCGGATTTAATTATCTGGCCAGAAGCAGCGCTTCCGGTAGTATTAGAAGAAGAACCAATATTTTTTGAAAGAGTAAAAAAGCTTGCCAAAGAAATGCATACACCATTACTATTAGGTGCGGTAACTTTCAGAGATAATCTTTATTATAATAGCGCAATTCTTGTTTCCGGTGAAGACAAGATTTTAACCCAATACGATAAACTTCACCTTGTTCCCTTCGGTGAATACATACCTTTAAGAAAAATCTTTGGATTCTTAGAAACGGTTGTGCCTATCGGTGATTTTACAAGAGGTAAGGCATATACTGTATTTAAATTACCAATTACCAATTACCAATTACCAATTACCTTTTCCAGCCTTATTTGCTTTGAAGACTTATTTCCTGAATTGTCAAGGCAGTTTGTTAAAAAAGGCGCAAATTTTTTGGTGAATATTACTAATGATGCCTGGTTTGGTAGGACATCTTCGCCATATCAACATCTGCAGGCTTCGGTATTCAGGGCAGTGGAGAATAGAGTACCTTTAGTGCGCTCG
Source organism: uncultured Planctomycetales bacterium (assembly GCA_964405005.1). Lineage (GTDB taxonomy): Bacteria > Omnitrophota > Gorgyraeia > Gygaellales > Profunditerraquicolaceae > CAYOMI01. The sequence goes on from CAYOMI010000004.1 coordinate 15,151, forward strand.
GCTAATACCGGCATATCAGGGTTTATTGCGCCTACAGGTAAAATTATTTCCTTAATCCACGATAAAATGGGTAGGCACATATTTATTAGTGGCTACCAGACGCAAGAGATCAAATTTACAAAAGAACATTTGACTTTTTATAATCGCTATGGAGATATATTTATTATTACTTGCCTTTTTCTTGCTCTATGGGGTATAATACTAACATTTAAAAATAAAGTCTAAGATTAAAATGAAGAAAATAATTATTTTAATATTTTTAATCTTGTTGTCAGCATATATTATTATCAGCCTTCATTTTTTAGATAAGTACTATTTTCTTTGTCCTATAGAATATAAAAGCGATATCATTATCCGTCAAGACAGGCGTGGAGATGGTTTTTTTGCTGCCAAGCGTAATGGCGGAAGAGTGCATCGCGGTGTAGATCTTTATGCAGAGATAGGTACGCAGATATTGGCTGCGCGCTCAGGTATTATTATTGTAGCAACAAAAGAGAACGGCATGGGAAACTATATTATTATAAAACACAGCGGTAATCTGATGACTTTGTATGGTCATCTTTCAGAAATAAATGTTACTAAATATAGTTTCGTCCAGCAAGGTCAAATAATAGGCAGGGTTGGTAAGACCGGCAATGCCAATTATCCGGATGTCCAGCCACATTTACATTTTGAAGTTAGAAAAAACGGTATTCCTCAGGACCCCTTGGAATATTTAGAATAAATTCAAAAATCAAAATTACAATGTAAAATTAAAAATTTTTAAATTTTGATATTTAAATTGATAATATGTTCAATATTATTTTATTAGGTATAACCAGCCTTTTAAGTGATATCTCAAGCGAGATGGTCTATCCCATATTGCCAATTTATTTAGTAAGCGTTCTGGGCGCTACTCCTGCAATACTGGGATTAATCGAAGGTATCGCCGAAAGTTTGGCAAGTTTGCTTAAAGTCTTTTCTGGATATTTTTCGGATAAAATAAGACGAAGAAAACCTTTTGCAATATTAGGTTATACTAGTTCAAGCCTCGGTAAGTTTCTTTTGTATATATCCACAAGCTGGCTATATGTCTTAGCCGGACGCACAATTGACCGCTTTGGTAAAGGTATCCGCACTGCGCCCCGCGATGCTTTAATTGCCGACAGTTCTCAACAAGGGAAAAGGGGCGCGGCTTTTGGCCTACATCGTGCGATGGATACCGTGGGCGCAGCAATAGGCGTACTCCTGGCATATTTTTTAATTACACACTACAGGGGTAACTTTAAAGATATATTTTTATTTTCACTTATTCCTGCTTTTTTAGGTGTAGTGTTTCTATTTTTTGTGCGCGAGAAAAGAGAAAAGAAAGAAGAGATTGAAGAGAAACTACGGTTTAGTTGGAAGACATTGGATAAAAGGTTAAAATTGTTTTTGATTTTTACTTTCTTATTCACTTTGGGCAATTCCTCAAATCAGTTTCTGTTGCTGCGAGCAAAAAATTTAGGCAGCCCTGTACAATTAGTCATACTCTTTTATCTTGTCTATAATCTCGTATACGCTTCAGTTTCCTATCCTGCATCGCGCCTATCCGATAAAATTGGCAGAAAAAAGTTACTTGTATTAGGGTATCTTTTTTATGGGCTGGTTTATTTAGGGTTTGCTATCAATAATTCCTTAACTAATTTTTGGCTTCTTTTTGGTCTTTACGGTTTATATATAGGTTTTACCGAAGGGGTGGAAAAGGCTCTTGTATCTGATATTGCACCGCTTGAGCTTCGCGCCACAGCTATCGGTTTACACGCTACTTTAGTCGGCATAGGATTACTCCCTGCTTCCTTATTCGCTGGTCTGCTCTGGAAGATTTTTGGTGCGCAGGCACCCTTTTACTTTGGCGGGATAACGGGAGTAGTTTCAAGCGCAGGATTATGGGTTATATTAAAAGGACTTTAGAATTTCTCCTTAGGTTCCATATGCACGACTACATCTGTAACCTGCGGGATATCTTTCTTGATTGCCTCCTCAATAGCGTAACTTATTTTATGCGCTTCATCCATATGCATATTTGGGTTTACCTGCACATGTAAATCTAAATGGATATCATCAGGCCTTCCCCGTGACCTTATCTTATGGCAGGACCCTATCCCTTTTATACTTAAGACAATATCAACTATTCTTTTTGTATCTACTATTGCCGCAGCATCGCATAGGACCTTTGAACTCTCCCTTGCAATCTGAAAAGCAGAATAGGCAATAAATAAGGATATGATTATGGTAGCAAAAGGATCGAATATGTAATAGCCAGATTTTATGGCAAATAGGGTGATAATAACCGAAAATGAAGTCAGGATATCGGCTTTTGTGTGTTTGGAGTCAGAAACGAGGATGTCACTTTGTAAAACTTTGCCCTTTTTATATTCGTAGTTCATTACCAAAATATTTATTATCATGGTTAAGACCATTATGATAAAACCTGCTAAATCAATTTGGGGTATGACAGGTTTTAAAATGCGTCTTATACCTTCTAGAAGAACTTGGAATGAGACTATACATAAAAGGCCAGCAATACCTAAAGAAAAAAATGTTTCATATTTTTTATGACCATAGGGGTGGTCGCTATCCCGTGGCTGGCTGGCAAAATGTATGCCAATCAGAGATATTATATTAGAAGCGCCATCGGATAAAGAATGGAAACCGTCAGCGGTCATACTTGAACATTTGCTTACAAAGCCATAAATAATCTTAACCAAAGCCACAAGCCAGTTAAGCACCAATACAGCAATTAGGATGCGCCTGATATGCCTGAAATGTTCTTTAGTGTTTATATTCATTATTTTTAATTATACCTCTATTTAATCAGAGTTGCAATTTTTAAAATATCGCTGATATTGAACACAAGTCCATTATATGGTAGAATAGCACCATGTTTAGAAAGGCATTTTTTGTATTTTTATTGCTTATTATTTATCATCCTATTTATGCAGAAAGAACTTTCTCATCGTCGGTACCCAATTTTGTTAGCCTTGAGCCATTTAGAAAAGAAGACTGCATCTTAATTTTAGCACCCCATCCTGATGATGAAGCTATAGGTTGCGCAGGGATAATCCAGGAAGCAGTTAAAATTGGCGCACAGATTAAGATAGTTTTCTTGACAAACGGCGACCATAACCAGGCTGCTTTCATTGTTTATGAAAAAAGACTTACTATGAGGAAGAATGAGTTTATACACATGGGTGAAGTACGCAGGAAAGAATCTATAAAGGCAATGCAGTTTTTAGGCGTTGATGAAAAGAATTTTATTTTTTTAGGATACCCTGATTTTGGAACATTTACTATATTTAGCCGATATTGGGGAGAGGGTAAGCCTTTTAGAAGCATATTAACACGCATATCCTCTGTGCCTTATAAAGATAATTTCTCTTTTGGCGCGCCATATAAAGGGGAGAGCATTCTAAATGATTTAAAAAAAATCATTTTAGAATATAGACCTAATAAAATCTTTGTCTCGCATCCTGCAGATGTTAATGTTGACCATAAGTCATTTTACCTGTTTCTGGAAGTTGCCTTGGCGGATTTAAAGGATAATATACCTAAGCCCCAGATTTATCCTTATCTTATTCATTGTATAGGATGGCCATTACCTAGACATTATCATCCGGAGTTGACCCTGGAACCACCGCAGAAATTTCTGTATTCTCAGATTAACTGGCAGCAGTTTAAGTTGGCATCTGAGCAATTGGAAAAAAAATATCGCAGTATTCTTTGTTATAGAAGCCAGACACAATCCAGCGCCTTTTATCTCTTGGCCTTTTGCCGCCAAAATGAACTCTTCGGCGGTTATCCAGAAATTGAACTCAAAAAACAAGGAGCTCTCAAAGAGCGCTCAGTTTCATTTAATACAGAAAATCAGGTTAGTTATAAACTCCAAGAAAATAATCTTCTAATTTGCATTGATAAGACCACGGATTTAAACAGTAGATTAAGTACTATAATTTATCTTTTTGGTTATAACTATAGTATTCCTTTTGCCTCAATGCCTAAGATACGTATCATTACTAAGCATGATAAATTCAAAGTCTTTATTGGCAAAAAAATAATTAAGCCAGTAGGAGTAAGTTTGGAATTAACTACCCAGGGATTTATCTTTAAGATTCCTCTTAAGGTATTGGGTGAGCCGGATTTTATATTAGTATCCCTTAGAGTCTATGGTGAGAATTTGCCTGGAGATGTTATGGGATTTCGAAAGATAAATTTAAGATAAAGAGGAGGAAAGCATGCTGGAGTTAAAGTTAGTCAGGATTAAAAAACCAGAAGAGGTAAATTTAATTTTGGGTCAGAGTCATTTTATTAAGACCGTAGAAGATTTGTATGAGACACTGATGAATAATGTGCCGGGAATTAAATTTGGTTTTGCTTTTGTAGAATCCTCGGGCGCCTGTAAAATAAGGTCTGAAGGAAATGACCCAGAATTAAAAAAAATAGCGCAAGACAATGCCTTAGAGATTAGTGCAGGTCATAGTTTTATTGTGTTTCTGAAAAACGCGTATCCTATAAATGTATTGAATGCGATTAAAAGTATCCCGGAAGTCTGCTCGATATATTGCGCTACTGCCAATGCCGTAGAAGTAATTGTGGCTGAAACCGAAACTGGCCGGGGAATATTAGGAGTCATTGATGGCTTAAAGCCAAAAGGTATTGAATCCGATGAGGATATGGCCTGGCGTAAGGAGTTTTTGCGTAAGATTGGTTATAAGTTATAATTTTTCCTTGTATTTTTTCATCCTTTTGTTATAATTCTTTTATCTTTATAAATGGATTTAAAGAAGATACGTAAAAGCATTAGTCGGTTCTTTGCCTGGTTAGGATTAAGTATATGTTCTTTGATAGTCGGGATTCTACCTAGTAACTGGGTATATGGCTTTGCACAAGGGATTGCCAAATTAGGTTATCGCATTGTCCGTAAACAAAGAAAAATTGCCTTGGAGAGTTTAAGCATTGCCTTTGCTAAAGATAAATCCAGGCAAGAGATAGAAAAAATCGCTCAAGATTGTTTTATCTATATGGCTAAATCAGGGGTAGAGTTAGTTTTTCTTATGGACAGACCCCAGCTTTTAAAAAAGCGAGTGGAGATAGTAGGTAAAAATAATCTTGATGAGGCTTTGTCTAAAGGTAAAGGTGCAATTCTGGTAAGTGCACATTTTGGCAATTTTCCTTTGATGCTAGCCCGTTTAAGCTTGGAAGGCTATAAAGTCTCAGGCATAATGCGGCCTATGCGCGACAGCCGCGTAGAAAAAATATTTCTGAAAAAACGCGAAAGATTTAAAATAAAGACTATTTACAGTCAGCCGCGCAGGACATGTGTAGAAAATACAATACGCACCTTAAGAAATAATGAACTAGTCTTTATACCCATAGACCAAAATTTTGGCACGGGTGGTATATTTATAGATTTCTTTGGCAAGAAAGCTGCAACTGCTACAGGACCCATAGTATTAGCACGGCGCACAAAGGCAACAATAATACCTTGTTTTGTTGTAAGGCAAAAGAATGATACGCATAAAATTATCTTTGAAGCACCCTTAAAGTTAACAGAGGCAGGCGCTGTTAATGAAACAGTAACTATAAACATCCAGAGGCTTACTAATATCATTGAAACTTATATCCGTAGATACCCTGAGCACTGGGGTTGGATTCATCGTCGCTGGAAAAGTAGGCCAAACTTAGAAGGAGGTGGATGAATATGGCAGAAGAGTTAAAACAGGAAGAGAAGAAGCAAGAGGTAAGTAAGACATTATCTATGCTCTGGAAGGTTATTTTGGGAATAGTTTTGCTAATCCTAGCAGTATATCTACTTTTAATTAGAGGATGGTGGCAAGATACCTGGATAATGATTAAAGGCTGTGTTGGGCCATTCCTTATTTTAGCAGCGCTGATTACTTTTATAATCGCCAAGGAATAGTCAGAAGAAAGTTTAAAAATAAAAAGGGGTGATAATCCTTAGCCCATAGTTAGGAAAAGGGATTATTATCCCTTTTTATTATATATAAACCCTAACTTTACAAGTATCTTTTTTCTGATATAATAATTACCATTATAAATAAAAAGGAGAGGTTTATGGAGGCAATTTTAAGAAAAGAAATAATTACAGATAAGACCCTGTGCCGGTTAATCAGCGTATTAGTATTTGTTATACTTATGTGTCTGGGTGCCTTTGTGCGCATTCCTTTACCCTTTAGTCCGGTTCCCATCACCTTGCAGACATTCTTTGTTTTGTTATCGGGTGCCTTTCTGGGAAGTGGTTTAGGTGCAGTTACACAATTAAGTTACATATTCTTGGGAATATCTGGCTTGCCTATATTTACTGGCGCAGGCACAGGTTTTGTTTATCTTTTTGGGCCTACGGGCGGATATTTATTTGGTTTTGTCCTCGCGGCTTTATTTTCAGGAAAATTTATAAAATATGCTAAAAATAATTTGTTTTTTATTTTTAGTATTTTAGGTATAGCGGATTTTATTCTTTTATTAAGCGGCATTCTCTGGCTTAAGGTTATTTATGGTTATACTTTAGGAAAATTATTATTTATTGGCTTTCTTCCTTTTCTTCTTGGAGATTTATTTAAGGCATTAGTTACCTCTATCCTTTACCTAAAACTAAAAACCCGCCTTAGAGAGATTTTCTAATTTTCTATAAAAAAGGAGATTCAAAATGAAGGTAAAAGAGATTATGACAAAAAAGGTAGTTAGTCTTAAGCCCGATGATAATGTCAAGGATGCATTAGCTCTTTTATTTAAAATGCAGATTAGTGGTTTACCTGTAATTAATACACAAGGAAATCTGGTAGGAATGTTTACCGAGAAGGATATTTTAAGAAATATTTTACCTTCTTATATAGAAAGAGTAGGTAGATTTGTTTATGAAGAAAATCCTAAGTCTATTAAAAAGAAATTTCAGGATTTAGTAAATTTATCGGTTTCTCAATTGATGCGTAAAGATGTAGTAACCGTAGATGAGGATGCGAGTTTATGCGAAGTAGCTCACCTTATTCTAACTCATAGAGTTCGGCGTATTCCCGTGTTAGGTAAAGAAAAAAAGGTGATAGGTATTGTCGCCAGAGAAGATATTGTTAAAGCATATGCAAAAGAGGCAAGATGGGAAATAGATTAATTCCTAAATTTGCTTTCCTATTCTCTTTAATTACTCTGGTTGGATTTATCAGCCAAAGAATGGGTTTGAGTAGCCAACAGATAATAGCCATCTCTATTTTTTCTGCTTCGGTTTTTGCCACATTGTTCTTTTGGGATTTTCGCGTCGCCATTGCCTTTTTAGGAATCGCTTTACTACTCATAACCAAAACTGTAGATTTGGAGAATATGGTTAAGTTTGCCTCTTTGGAGGTAATCCTCTTTTTGGTAGGGATGATGGTTTTGGTAGGATTACTTAAGGAGGCAGGATTTTTTGCTTGGTTAATTACCATTATCCTTAGGATAAAGAATTTGACTGCCAGAAAGTTTGTTTTGATGATATCCATAATTTCTGCACTTCTTGCCTGCTGTGCAGATGAAGTTACCTCTATTGTATTTATGGCTGCCGCGATTTTAGAGATTTGCGATTACTTTGAAGTAGAACCCACTCCTTATATTATCATCAGTGTTCTTGCTACAAATATTGGCTCAACTGGTACGGTCTTGGGTAACCCTATTGGTATCCTCATTGCCTCTAAATCCGACCTTACCTTTGAAGATTTCATTTTCAAGGCATTCCCTCTAATGTGGATTTGTCTTTTAACTACTATATCTTTGGTAATAATTTGGTATCACAAAAGCATTAGAAAATTGGATGAGAGGATGAAGGAGTTGCGAGACAATGAGATACTCATAAAGCTCATCTCCATTCCTCCGGAAAGGCAACTAAAATTGGGTTTGGGTATTTTTGGACTTACCCTTTTATTTATTGCTTTTCATCATCGCTTAGAACTCCTATGGAAATTAGAGACTAATACATTGCTTTTGAGTATTCCCTTGATTTCCGCAGGGGGAGTAATGATCTGGAAATGGACCAAAGCACGTAATTATATTGAGAGAGATGTGGATTGGTGGACGCTGCTTTTCTTTTTGCTTCTTTTTGCCAAGGCAGGGACATTAAAATATACCGGTGCAACCGATGTATTGGCGAAAAAGATTGTGCAAATAGCAGGTAATAATCCTCAAATTTTGACTGCGTTTATTCTCTGGTCAAGCACTATAGGATCGAGTATTTTGGATAATGTGGTTCTGGCGGCGGCATTTATCCCAGTTATTCAAGGATTCCAGGCATTAAATGTAAATTTACAGGTCTTATGGTGGGCCCTATTATTTGGCGGATGCCTAGGTGGAAATATTACGCTTGTTGGCTCAACTGCTAATATTGTTGCTTTAGGAATTTTAGAAAAAGAAAAGAATATCCGGATAACTTTCTTTAGATGGTTCCGGCTAGGACTTACAGTAGGAGTGATTACAACCGGTATAGTTTGGCTTGCGTTGATATTTTTACCGATTTATAGATAATATTTATATCTTCCTG
>CAYOMI010000005.1:0-23297 GCA_964405005.1 uncultured Planctomycetales bacterium
CTTTATAACTTGGCACTTTTCAATATCTTTAATTATAGATTCTTCAAGTTTATTTTTGTTCACAATGGCTATTTTTTTCTCTAAATCTTTTATGCGTTGAGACCTCCTCTGTAGTTCCTGAGTCAATTTTTCCTGTGGCACATTCAAAATCAGGGAAAACTCCTCAATAATACTTTCTTCATTTTTGATTATCTTATAGGCGAATTTTCCTGTACTTGCCTCAATTCTTCTTACACCAGAAGCAACTGAGCCTTCCTGAATTATTTTAAAAAGCCCGATCTGGCCAGTGGAATCAAGGTGAGTTCCGCCGCATAACTCTTTTGAAAAATCACCTATCAAAACTACACGCACTTTACTTTCGTACTTTTCAGCAAAAAACGCCAATGCCCCGGATTTCCTGGCTTCAGATAAAACCATTTGTTTGACCTCTAAACTGTAATTGCCCAGAATATAGTTATTAACGACTTCCTCAATCCTATTTAATTCATCTTTTTCCAGATCCTTAAAATGTGTAAAGTCAAAGCGTAATCTATCTTCGCAAACCAAAGAGCCTTGCTGCTTTATATGCGGGCCTAAAACCTTACGTAATGCTGCCTGCAAAAGGTGCGTTGCCGTATGATTGCGCGCAATGTTTAATCTACGCTCAATATTCACCAATGCATTTACCACATCATTTTTCTTAAAACTTCCGGATTCTACCTTTCCGATATGAACTATGACTTTACCCGCTTTCTTAGTATCCAAAACCTCGAAAATGTTCTTACCTTTTTTAATTTTGCCTGTATCTCCTACCTGGCCACCGCCCTCAGCGTAAAAAACGGTCTTATCAAGCACAAAGCTTACCTCATCTCCAGCAGAAACTTTCTTGACCTCAACATTATCTTTTATAATCTTTATAACCTTGGCTTTGGTTTCATAATCATCGTAGCCTAAGAATTTAGTTTCTTCAATATCAAGATGTAGCGCCTTAATATCAAAAACCTCACCTTTCATTGCGCTCTGTAATTTTGAACGGCTCTTCTGGGCTTCCAACTCTTTATTAAATGCCTCCCCAGACATATTAATACCGTGCTTATCCAACCAATCCTTAGTCAGCTCAACAGGTATCCCATAGGTATCATAGAGCTGAAAGGCAACTTTACCTATCTTTTCGGCATCCGGCTTATTTAAAAAGCCAGAAAATTTTTCTTGAAATAAATCCTTACTTGAATTAAGCGTAGAAATAAAACTCTTTTCCTCAGCCAAGATAATAGAGGCAATATTTTCTTGGCGATTTCCTAACTCTGGATAGGGTTTTCTCATTACCTCAACTACCAGCGGAACCAATTTATATAAAGATGGTTGCTTAAGTCCGAGTGTTCTTAGATGAAGCGTGCTTTTGCGGATAAGTTTTCTTATCACATAACCCTTCTCTTCATTTGAAGGTAAAACTCCATCGTAGATGGAAAAAACTATCGCGCGGATATGGTCAGCTATTGCATAAATTAATTCCTTTTCAGGGATTGTCCCCGAAGGGGACTGTCCCTGTTTTATTTCTTTTATTATCGGTTGGAATAAATCTGTCTCAAAGTTGCTGCGTACTCCCTGCATTACCGCGGCTAATCTCTCCAAACCCATACCTGTATCAATATTTTTATTCGGCAAAGGCTCTAAGATTCCTTCATCTTTGCGGTTAAACTGGGTAAAAACTAAATTCCATACCTCAACGAATCTGCCACAGTCACAAGAGGGATTGCAATCCGCCCTACCACAACCTACATCTTCTCCTTGATCAAAGAATATTTCTGAACAGGGTCCACAGGGACCATTCGGACCTTTAAGTCTTGCCTCTGAAGGCCAGAAGTTTTCTTTATCTCCCAATTTTATAATTTTTTCTTGCGGTACTTTAATTAAATCCTTCCAGATTTTATATGCCTCATCATCACCTTTATATATAGAAACCCAGAGTTTTTCTTTTAGGATTTTTAACTCCTCTGTCAGGAACTCCCACGCCCAAACAATTGCCTCTTTTTTAAAATAATCTCCGAAAGAAAAATTACCTAACATCTCAAAGAATGTGTGATGCCCCGGAGTTTTTCCTACTTTATCTAAGTCATCAGTGCGCAGGCATCTTTGGGCTGTAGCTGCCCTCCTAAAACCCGCAGCGAAACCTAAAAACTCCTTTTTAAACTGATTCATTCCTGCAGGGGTAAATAACACAGTAGGGTCATCTTTAGGTACTAGAGAATCACTTTCCACAATTTTATGTTTTTTAGATTTAAAAAAATCTAGAAATTTTTCTCTTAGAATATTTGCTTTCATAATTGGTCTATTACTTCAAAGACTACTTTTGGAGAAAAACCTCGACGCAGAAGATAGGAAAGTATGCGCCTCTTAGCTTTGTCAGGTTCAATATTTTTCAGTTTAGCAAATTTCTTTTGCGCAATATCATTAACTATCTTTTCCTCTGAATAATTCTTTTTTAATTCTTCTAATTGGTTATCTATAACCACGTTTTTTATGCCTTTCGATTTTAATTCTAGTACAATCCTTCTTATTCCCAGAGGTCTTTTTAAGCGTGATTCAATCCAGGCCTTAGTAAACTGAGTATCATCAATAAAGTTTTTTTCTTTAAGAAAAGATAGGGTTTCTTTTATCGTCTTCTCGTCAAATTTTTTCTTTTTTAGACGCTCACAAATCTCTGCTTCGCTGCGCGGCCTGAACTTAAGTAAAAGAAAGGCATAGTCTTTTGCCTTTTGCAGGGAATTGGTAAATTTATTCTTCACTTCCTTTTTCTTTTATAAGAAAATAACCTCGTGTAGTCTTTATAAGGATATTCCCTTTTAATTCCTGGATAGCTTTTCCATAGTCAGACAGGTTGCTTATTGCCTGTTTATTTATCTCTACGATCACATCTCCAGGGATTATTCCTGCCTCATCCGCGGGACTGCCGGCTTGAACATTCACTACAACCACTCCAATTTTGTCTTCTATTCTATATTGGCGTGCGGTATCAGAATTGAGGCTTTCTACTTCCAATCCTCGCCATGCGCCAGAAGTAATAGATGTAATTTCTTCTTCCAGTTTTTCTGGTCTTTCGCCTATTTGAACCTCTACAGTGATATCCTTTTTATCGCGTACCAGACCTACTTTTACCTTGCGGCCCACATCTGTCTTGGCTACCACGCTTAATAACTCCTTAACATTACTTATGGGCTTATTATCAAACTGTCTTATAATATCGCTCTCTTTTATACCCGCTTTCTGCGCAGGGCTATTTTCCAAAACCTTAGCTACTAACACGCCGTTTTTATCAGGTAGACCGAAATACTTTGCCATATCCTCGCTTAGATCCTGCACAGTTATACCGAGCCACCCATAGAGTATTTTTTTACCTTCGATGAGCTTAGAGATAATTCTTTTTGCATTATTAATTGGCATGGCAAAACCCACACCTTGATAACCACCGGTCGTAGAGAATATAGCCACATTAATTCCTACGACTTCACCTTTAAGGTTAACCAACGGTCCGCCAGAATTACCCGGATTTATGGCTGCATCAGTTTGAATAAGGTCATTGTAATCACGGTCCCGCGAAAGGACGCGTCCTAAACTACGATGCATAGCACTAATTACGCCCACAGTAACCGTAGGCTCAGGATTCTCCAAGGCAAAACCAAAAGGATTGCCGATAGCCACCACCCACTGCCCAATCTTCAAACTCTCAGAGTCACCTAAGGTTGCTACAGGTAAATTGCGGGCATTTATCTTTATCACTGCTAAGTCAGAACGCGGGTCCTTTCCTTTAATCTCTCCTTTAAATTCTCTTCCGTCAGGCAATTTTACCGTTATCTTATCCGCCCCCCCAATCACATGCTCATTAGTCAAAATATAGCCTTCAGGATCAATAATAACGCCTGAACCCAAACCCACCTGTTTGTATTCTCGGTCAGGTATTTCACCGAGGAAGTCATCAAAAAATCGGCGAAACATCTCATCTTCTCCAAAAGGTGACTCGTTACCAAAAGGAGACCTGAAATAATATCTCTTTCCTCCTTTTATCTTGGTCGTATGTTCTGTGCTGATGGAGACCACGGCTTTCCCAGTAGTATTTGCCACATTAATTACCGCCTGTTCAATCTTTAGCCCCTCGATTGGTTCTTGTTTTATATTCTGGCTTTCAACTAAAGAAAATTTGTCTAACCTTACCGCTATCAAGAGACCAATAATTAAACCCATAAAAACTGCTAATCCAAAGAATGTCCACTTTCTTTTCATGTTTTACCCCCCTATTAACCTATACTGATTTTCTTTCTGACCTCTTTTTCTATTTCTTCCTGAAGTTTCGGTTTTTCTTTAAGCGTTTTGATAGTGGCATCTCTTCCCTGGCCAATTTTTTCGTTTTGAAAAGATAACCAAGTTCCGCTTTTAACTACCACTCCCAGATTAGTAGCTGCATCTACAACCGCGCCTGCCTTTGCAATCCCTTCATTGTGTAGAATCTCAAACTCTCCTTCTTTAAAAGGCGGAGCAATTTTATTTTTTACTACCCGGCCTCTAACCCGCGTGCCAATAACACTATCCCCCGATTTTAAAGTAGCAATTTTTCTTAAATCCAGTCTTACAGAAGCGTAAAATTTAAGTGCCCGACCACCCGGCGTAGTTTCTGGTGAACCAAACATTACACCAATTTTTTCTCTAATCTGATTAATAAAAATCACGCAGGTGCGCGATTTACTGATTGCGGCTGTAAGTTTACGCAATGCCTGCGACATAAGCCTGGCCTGTAAACCCATATGCGCATCGCCCATTTCTCCCTCTATTTCTGCCCGGGGAGTAAGCGCTGCCACAGAATCAATAACCACTAAATCCACAGCATTGGAACGCACCAATGTCTCAACAATCTCCAGTGCCTGCTCACCTGTATCTGGCTGAGAGATTAAGAGTTCATCCAAATTAACCCCTACTATCTTAGCATAAGTAGAATCAAAGGCATGCTCAGCATCAATAAAAGCTGCCACTCCGCCTTTTTTCTGTATTTCCTTTATCGCACTTAAGCTAACAGTGGTCTTGCCAGAGGCCTCAGGGCCGAATATCTCAATTACCCGACCACGCGGTAATCCGCCCACGCCTAAAGCAACATCTAAAGTAAGTGCGCCGGTGGGAATAGCTTCCACATCAGTTTTAACCTGAGCTCCTAATTTCATAATCGAACCTTTACCAAATTGTTTCTCTATCTGGGAGAGTGCCAATTCCAAAGCTTTTTGGCGGTCAGAAATACCCCTGGAATCCTCTTTTTTAATCTCTTTAGTAACCATAACCTCCTCCATTTCTAAAAATTTCAATTTTAGAATTATTTATTATAATCCTATAATAGTTCTCTGTCAAACAAAAAATCCCTCCTTTTTATAAATCACCTCCTCTCTACTTTAATGGACGTAGTAATAAGAAAAATCTAACTCATAATTTTTAAAATTTAGGGCAATGATAACCTTGACACTTCCTTTAAAATATGTTATCTTTTAGACATTATGGAAGAACTTACTAAAATCAAACAGGAACTGGAACGCACTAAAATAGAACTGGGCATACTCTATGAAATTTCCAATGCCATGCGTACCACTCTTAAGCTTGATGAGATTCTTTATATTATTCTCACTGGCGTTACCGCGCATATTGGTTTGGGCTTTAACCGGGCAGTGTTGTTCCTAATTAATGAAAAAGATGGGATTATCGAAGGCAGAATGGGTATTGGTCCGGAAAATGCGCAGGATGCCGGACGTATCTGGAATCAGATAGAACAAAACCAGATGGATCTCGATGACCTCATTAACGCCTATAAAACTTCAAATAGCGTCCTAGAAACAGGCTTTAACCAGCAGGTAAAACGCCTAAGACTTCCTGCGAAGGAGAAAGCTGGCAGCTTACTTGCTTTAAGTGCGCTGGATGGTATGCCTCTACTTTTGACTAAAGAAACAATGCAAAAATATCAAAATGACCTGGTTCTCCAAATATTAAATACCGAAGAATTAGTAGTGATTCCTTTAAAGGCAAAGGACAAGGTAAATGGAATAATTTTGGCGGATAATTTTATTACCAAAGAACCGATTACTAAAGATGATACGCGCATGCTTATAATGCTGGCTAACCAGGCAGGCCTGGCAATTGAAAATTCCCAGCTTTATGAGAAAACTGTCACCCGCGTGCACACCGACCATCTTACTGAACTCTGGAACCATGGTTATTTTCAATATCTGCTCCAATCAGAATTAGAAAAAACAAAATCAATAAATATGCCTTTGAGTTTAATTATGTTGGATATAGACGATTTTAAGGTTTACAACGACTCACTCGGCCATCAGGCAGGAGATAAGATTCTAAAGGAACTGGCTTTCTTGCTTAAGAATCAGTCCCGAAAGATGGATTATGTCTGTCGTTACGGTGGAGAGGAATTCACGGTAATTCTACCCCAGACAGACAAAAGAGAGGCGTTTTTACTTGCCGAGCGACTACGCGAAAATATCAAAAACCACCCCTTTAATCATGAAGAAATCCTACCTTCTAAAAAGTTAACCATTAGCCTAGGACTCGCCACATTTCCTGAAGACGGAGCCTCTCCTTCTGAGCTAATTACCTCTTCTGATAAGATGCTTTATCAGGCAAAGCATAAAGGAAAAAATACTACCTGCTGTTATTAAAATCTTTTTAGATGAAGAGTCTTCTACGGCTTAGACACCTGCTGGCTGGGTAAAAGGTTTAAGCTCTTTATCCCTAAGAGGCTCATCTTGCGCAAATTTTACCGACACAATCTTAGAAACACCCGATTCTTCCATAGTAATCCCGTACATTACATCTGCATTAGCAATCGTTCTTTTATTATGAGTAATCACAATAAACTGAGAAGTTTTAACAAATTCCTGTAAGGTCCGGCTGAACCTGTCCACATTTGCCTCATCTAATGCAGCGTCTATTTCATCTAATACGCAGAAGGGCGTTGGTTTAACTTTAAATACAGCAAATATCAAGGCTATGGCTGAAAGGGCTCTTTCTCCGCCGGAAAGTAAAAGCACATTCTGTAATTTTTTACCGAGTGGCCGACAAATAATTTCAATCCCGGATTCTAAGGGGTCCTGTTCATCAATTAAAAATATCTGGGCATCTCCGCCGTTAAAAAGCAGCCTGAAATAATTGCGGAATTCAACGCGGACTTTTTCAAAAGTCTCCCAGAACATCTGTTTAGTAATACGGTTAATCTTTAATATTGCCTGGTGCAAAGACTCTTTTGCCGCCAAAAGGTCGTTTTGTTGCTGGACTAAAAAGTCATAGCGTTTCTTTAATTCGTCGTATTCCTCTATCGCTACCAGATTCACGCTGCCTATGGAATCCAGTTTCTCTTTTAACTTCTGTATTTCTGAAGAAAGTTGACTTTCATCAACTTCTCTAAAAATATCCTCAAGGCTTTTGATATCTATCTTATAACTCTGGAGGATTCTATCTTTTATGCTCATAAATTTAAAATCTACATCTTTACCTTGCATCTGTAATTCGTACAGTTTATTTTTTATCTTATTAAGTTCTTTTCTGTCCTGCTCTATCCTCCCTGCCTCCTCAAGCGTACCATCTGAAACCTTACGATACAGTTCCTCCTCTTTAATCAACAAGGCTTTTTGGTCTTCCTTAAGTTTATGTGCCTCATTAATTTTGTTTTCAATATCTCCAATCTCCGTAACTAAAAAGTCTTTTTTAACTGTAGATTCATGAACCTGTCTTTTCATATTAAATAAACTATCTTTATCCCACTGGAATGTTTCCTCCAGTATCTTAACAGTTGCTTCATCAGAATCAATACGCTTATTTAGCGCATCGAGCTCAGTCCTTATTTGAGTAATAGCAACCAAAACATTTTCTTTTAAATTGCTATTTAAGGCAATAGTGGTCTGCTCATTTGTTACTAACTCTTCTGCAAGTTTTTGCCTATTATCTAATTCAACCTGGTGAATTTTTAACTGCATTATTTTTTCTTCTAAATTAGATACTTCTTTATCTAAATCGGATAATTCCAGAACGATAATGTCTTGCTCTTCCTTTATTTTATTAAACTCATCCAGAGTGGTCTGATAAGACGCCTTCTTATTTGCCAAGGCAATATCCTGGTTACGTAATTCTTGTTCTGAATCTCCAATAAGTTTGTTTAAGTCTTCGATATGTTTATCCTTCTGTATTTTTGTATTTTTTAATGAATCCAACTCCTGCTGAATCTGGCTTATCCTTTGTATGATTTTCTGAGTATCCAGATCTATAGGTTTGGCTTCACCCGTTAGCTTAAAATTTGCCGGCTCAAAGTAGGCTTTATCTTCATCACTTAAGTTGGTATGCCCTTTTATCTTTATTACCAAGCCATTTGTATCTTCTTTTGGTAGCCTATCGAGGTAGATAACCGCATTCAAAGACTCACTTATACCTTTGTATTTAGTACTGAGTTTCTCAATAAACTCTTTATGGGAATTCAGGCTTATCTTTTGTCTCTCTAAATTTTCTATCTCTGAATTTATTTTCTCACAAGATAACCTTTCTTCTGATAATTCATTTTTTATACCAGATACCCTAAGGTTTAATTCCTCTACAATCTTATTTAAATTCTCTAATTCTTGGGTAATTCCTTTAAGGTTATCTTCGATTATGCTTTTTTCTTCGTTAACCTTTGCCTTCTCTAATTCGAGCCTTCTCTTGCGTGCAGAATGAACGAGGTTTTTAGAGTTAAGTTCTGTAATCTCATTTTTGGTATTAGTTATCTGGGAAACAAGTCCCAGAATTTCTTTTTTGGCGGAACTGATATTCTCTAGCGAAACCTTAATCGCTAAAGTAAGATTATTTAATTCCTGCTCTTTATCTTTTAATATCTTGGTTTTTGTCTCTATGTTTTTCTTAATGCCGGCGTATTCGGCTTTCATACTATTTAGCTTTTCTTCATCTAAAGCAAGTTTATTTCTAACCTGCTCTATCTGATTCTCAAGATACTGCCTGTTTTCTTCCAGTTCTCTTATTCTCTCCTGATTAAATGCAATACGCTCTCTACTCCTGACTAACAAATTATCTAAATTCAATATTTCATTTTTCATAGTCATGATATTATCTTGGCGGCTCTTTAACTCTATCTGACGATTACTGATTTTAGACTCTTGTTCTTTAATTACACCGAAGAGTCTGGCTTCTTCCTTCTCTAAATCTTGTAATTCTTTGATAATTAACTCTTTTTGTTTAAATAAATCTCTCTTTTGTAAAAGCGCTAAATTTATTTCTTTTAATTTTAATTCCTCAAATACCTCTTTATATCTACGCGCTTTATTTGCCTGCCGCTCAAGAGATCCTATTTGGCGTTTTACTTCGGTAATTATATCATTAACCCTGAGGAGATTCTGTTCTGTCTCTTCGAGTTTATGCATAGTTTCTTTTTTCTGCTGCTTATATTTGGTAATACCGGCAGCCTCATCAAATACCAAGCGTCTATCTTCAGGCCGGGAGCTCAGGATCAGATCGATTTTGCCCTGTGCAACCAAAGAATAACTTTCGCTACCTATACCTGTACCCATAAGTAAATCTTGTATATCCTTAAGTCGCACCAGATTCTTATTAAGCAGGTACTCGCTTTCACCAGAGCGGAAAAGTCTACGGGTTATAACCACCTCATCATTATCAACGTTAAAGAATCTTACCTTATTATCAAAAGTCAAATTTACCTCAGCCATACTCAAGGGTTCTTTAGAGTCAGTGCCATTAAAAATTACATCCTGCATATCTGAACCTCTTAATGCCTTGACTGACTGTTCACCTAATACCCAAAGTATACTATCGAATATATTGGACTTTCCACAACCATTTGGACCAACTACTGCCGTGATACCTGGCTCAAAATGTAAAGTTGTCTTATTAAGAAATGATTTAAAACCCACCAGTTCCAGTTTTTTAAGATACATAACGCTCTCCTTTTGTGGTAGTATTTTTTGCTTGAATATCTAACCAGGCATCAATTTTTTCTCTCTGAAAACGCCATTGGCCAACAAGTTTTACAGCAGGGATTTTATTCTGCTTAAGCCATTCATAAATAGTGCGGCGGGTAACTTTTAGATAAGCAGCCAAATCTTCAATTGTCATTAATTCTGAAATAACCATATTTTCTCTTCTACTTTGGGTGTATTATAAACATAAAAATAGAATCTGTCAAGGAAAATCTTTACATTCTTTTACATAATTATACATTAAAGGTACTTATTTTGAATAAATATGCAGATTTTACTATTCTAAAAAGTAAGGTTAAAGAAATTTTATTTATTGACTATATTGGGTTTTATTTGGAAAGGAAAATTTCAAGAATAGTTAGGATGGGTATTTAATCGGGATTGAACTAATCTTAAGAGCAAAGGTATGGGTTCTAACTTAGGACCTTCTAACTGAACGCCTGTTCTATATTGATTATTGAGAAAATTTGACCAGATAACTCTACCTCTAATAAAAATTTTCTCTTCATTATCAACCATGCGCAGACATATTTCTAAAGGAGTCCCCGCTGATAATTCGCTGTCTGTAAGTAAGCATATACCGTCGGCACTAAGGTCGTGTGTATAAGTATTAAATGTCTTGTGTGAAATATGATTAGAGTAATGGGCGGGGATTTTTACATTGAATCTTTTAAAAATTCTTCTTTCTTTAAAATCGGAATCTTGCATTCATATAGTCCTTTATTTAAAAATCCAATGTCGTGTAAAATTTGCAAAAATATAAATTGGTAAACCTCTACCATAAATATGCCTTAACTTCTTGAAATTTCAAGGGGTTTTTACGCTATTTAAGAAAGCGTTTTCTTTTTATTTTTTTAGGACCTCTTTGAATTTTTTGGTCAAGGCAGGAACAATTTGGAAGAGATCTCCGACAATACCGTAAGTAGCCACTTTAAAGATAGGTGCTTCGGAATCTTTATTGATGGCCACGATAATTTTTGAGGATTGCATCCCCACCAGGTGCTGTATTTGACCAGAAATACCACAGGCAATATATATTTTGGGAGAAACTGTGCGGCCGGTCTGACCTACCTGATGCGAATAGGGCATCCAGCCGCTATCTACTGCTGCGCGCGATGCACCTACTGCCGCACCTAAAACCTGCGCGAATTCCTGTATAATTTTAAAATTCTCTGCTGCGCCCATACCCCGACCACCTGAGACAATAATATCTGCTTCAGCCAAATTTACGGTGGATTCTATTTCTTCAATAATATCTAAAAGTTTAGTACGCGAGGCATAAACCTGACTGTCAAAATTTTCTCTTATAATTTTTCCTTTTCTACGTTTATCGGGTTCCATCGGTAGCATAACTTTATGCCGCACCGTAGCCATCTGTGGACGGAAATTCGGACTGATTATAGTTGCCATAATATTCCCACCAAATGCTGGCCGGGTCTGTAAAAGTATCTTCTTATCAGGGTCAATATCAAGACCTGTGCAATCCGCTGTCAGACCTGCCTTTACTTTAGCTGCTACACGGGAAATCAATGAGCGGCCGATTGCCGTGGCGCCGCAAAGCACTATCTCAGGCTTATATTTTTTTATTAACTCTATAAGGATATTGGTATATGGTTCATCCTGAAAATTGGCTAATTCCGGTGCCTCAACTAAAATAACATTATCTGTGCCACGCCAGATTAATTCATCTAATTGGCTATCAAGATGGCTACCAATTAAAACACCACTAACTTCACAACTCAATCTTTTAGCTAATTCTTGCGCTTTACCTAAAAGTTCATAAGAAACTGATTGCACCTTTCCTTTTTTCTGTTCGATAAATACCCAAATTCCTTTATAATTCTTAATCTTAGGCGTTACACAAGTAGCTTCGGATTTTTCTAAGAGTATGGCCTTTAATTTACAGCTCGGTACACAGGCACCACAAAGATTACATTTATCAAGGTCAATAATTGCCTTTTTATGGACGAGACGGATGGCATCAAAAGGACAGGCCTTGATGCAAAGAGCGCAACCTGTGCATTTTTCAACAATAATCTGAATAGACATATTTAGTGCACCTCGTCTTTAATTAAATCTAGAAGTTTTGCTGCAACTTCAGGTATATCACCTTGTAAAATCTGACCGCCGGTTCTGGGAGGTGGAGTAAAAATCTTAACCACCTGCGTAGGTGAACCAGAAAGTCCAATATCTTTAGGATCTAAATTTAATTCCTTCTGCGTCCAAACAGTGATTTTTGCTGATTTTGCCCGCATCATTCCTCTTAAAGAAGGTAGGCGTGGTTCATTTATTTCTTTTACCACAGTAATTAAGCAAGGTAAGGGTGTCTGGATAACCTCGAAACCCTCTTCCATCATCCGCTCCAGACGTAGAGATTTTTCCTTTACCTCTTCTATTTTCTTTACATAGGTTACTTGCGGTATATCTAAATGGGCGGAAATTCCCGGTCCAACCTGCGCAGTATCACCATCAGAGGCCTGTTTGCCACAGATAATCAAATCAAAATTACCTATTTTTTTAATAGCCTCAGCCAAGGTATAACTTGTAGCCCAGGTATCACTTCCGGCAAAGGCTTGATCACAAAGAAGGATTCCCTCATCTATACCCATTGAGATTGCTTCTCTTAATGCTGCTTCTGCCTGAGGTGGACCCATAGATAAAACTGTGGTGTTGCCAGCGAATTTCTCTTTAAGTCGCAGCGCCTCTTCGATAGCATACATATCAAAAGGATTAATAATAGATTTGACTCCCTCACGAATGAGGGTATTCGTCTGGGGGTTAATCCTTACTTCGGTTGTCTCAGGAACCTGTTTTATGCAGACAATGATATTCATATTATTATCTATTCACATACAACTCTATTAGCGGGTCCTGTCTTGTCTATTTTCTCACAGGGACGCTTGTTGCGACCCAGCGTGTCGCAACTGCGCTCCCTTGCGGTGCCTCGCTCTGCCTATAATTTTATAGATAGGCAACCGTGCCCGCTCGGCAGTCCTTAAGAGGCCCTGTTCGAAAACAGCCAAGCCACCCGCTAAATATATTTTACAATGAAGCTGACGATTTTCATAGTGAATGGGGATTTCAACCATCTATATGTACACAATAAAGATTTTATAGTTTCGCTGGAGGCACATTAGAAAATTTTTGGCAGATGTCTGCAAGGATTTACGAGGAGCGAAGGACGCTAATCCGATACAGGCTATCCGTAGTGACGAAGTAAACCGTAGCAGACGGCAAAAATTTTTGAGTGCACGGAAGCGAAACTATAAAATCAACTGTCCGACCTGAGCGAGAAAATCGACGGATTCATTGACTACTTCGCCATTTCTTTAATTAACTGTAGCGCGATAATGTTTCTCTGAATCTGGTTTGTCCCTTCGTAAATCTGAGTAATCTTGGCATCGCGCACGTATTTTTCGATGGGGTAGTCGCGCATATAACCATAGCCACCAAAAATCTGCAAGGCATCCAGCGTCACTTTCATGGCTACATCCGAGGCATACATCTTTGCCATGGCCGATTCCTTTGAGACATCCTTTATTCCGGCATCGACCATTCTTGCAGCAGCATAAACCAAAGCCCGCGCTGCTTCCACTTCTGTAGCCATATCTGCAAGCATCCACTGTATTCCCTGAAAACTGGAGATAGGTTTTCCGAACTGGTACCTTTCTTTTGCATATTTTACTGCCAATTCAAGAGCACCCTGGGCGATTCCTAAGGCTTGAGCAGCCACGCCTGGCCGCGACATATCAAATGTTTTCATAGTGACGATAAAACCCATTCCCTCTTTAGCAAGAAGATTTTCTGCAGGAACCTTACAATCAGTAAAAACAAGTTCCCGCGTGCTTGAGGCGCGGATACCGAATTTTTCCTCTTTCTTACCAAAGCTAAATCCTGGCATTCCTTTCTCAAGTATAAATGCCGAAGCGCCCCTGGCGCCTTTAGTCTTATCAGTCATAGCGATAACTACATAAGTTTGAGCATCGCCACCATTAGTTATAAAATGCTTCAGTCCATTTAAGATATAATAATTCCCTTCTTTCTTGGCTGTGGTTTTAATCGCCGAGGCATCAGAGCCCGCCTCTGGTTCTGTAATTGCAAACGCAGCAACTTTTTTACCCTTTGCCAAATCCGGTAAGTATTTTTGCTTCTGTTGTGCGTTACCAAAAAGAACTATAGGAAATGTGCCTAATGCTGAGGCAGCGAAACATACTGCAATACCGCCGCAGGCGCGAGAAAATTCCTCTGTGGCTAAACATAGATTCATTACATTTGCGCCTAATCCGCCATACTCCTTAGGAATAAATAAACCAAACAAATCAGAATCAGCAATTACCTTTATCACGTCCCAAGGGTATTCTTCAGTCTGGTCATATTTAGCGGCAACCGGACGTATTTTCTCTTCGGCAATCTTGTGCGCCAAATCTTTAAGCATCTTCTGGTCTTCAGTCAATAAATAGTCCATATTTCCTCCTCGTAAGTTTCAAAATCGAGTCTTATAACTTAGTGATATTAATTAACTTAGAAGACCCGGTGTTACTTATACAGTCTTACTTATAGAACTTTTAGAAGGGCAACTTCTTGGCAATCGGGGAACTTACAGCAATTTATACACTCAGCCCAAATTTTATGGGGAAGTTCTGAGTTTCTAATTCTCCTAAAACCAAATTTTTTAAAGAATTCTGGCTTGTAGGTAAGGACAAAAATCTTTCTTGCTCCTAGCCCCTTTGCTTCCTTTAAACAAACGTTTACCAAATCTCTTCCCAGGCCTCTGCCTTGTCGGTTTACTACTACTGCCAGAGACTTAATCTCTGCCAGTTCCTCCCAGGAGATATGAAGAGCACAACAACCCACTACTTTACCTTGTTCCTCCGCAACCCAAAAATCCCTGATATTCTCATAAAGTTCATTTAAAGACCTCGGCAACATAAGGTCCTTTTTAGCAAAAACATTAATTAATTTTTGTATTTGCCTTATATCTTCTATCCTTGCTTTCCTTATCATTTTATTTCTGTTCCCTTCGCCACTACTACAATTCCTGACTCTGTAACGTGAAATCTTTTTCTTTCCTCTTCTAAATCATAACCTATTACCATTCCTTGCGGAATATCAACATCCTTATCAATAATCGCACGTTTTATCTTAGCGTATCTACCCACATTTACGCCTTCCATAAGGATTGAGTCATAAACCTGAGAATAACTATTAATTCTTACATTGGGTGAAAGTATTGAGCGCTGAACTCTACCTCCACTGATAATACAGCCATTTGAAACAATGGAGTCAAGCACTAATCCGACTCTACCGGTAATTTCATCTCCCGAAAAAACCGTTTTTGCAGACGGAAATTGTTCCTGATAGGTCCTTATTGGCCAATCCTTATCATAAAGATTAAAAACAGGAGCAACCTGCACTAAATCCATATTTGCTTCATAATAGGCATCTATGGTCCCGATATCCCGCCAGTATTTGGCCTCCTTTTTATTCTCGTCGATAAAATTATAGGCAGCTATTTTTAAGCCCTTTTTGAGCATCTGGGGAATTATGTCCTTACCAAAATCGTGCGTCGAATTGGTTTTCTTGGCATCCTCCTTTAACTCTTGCTCCAAAACCTCATGTTTAAATACGTAAATCCCCATTGAGGCATAAATTTTATTCGGGTCATTGGGTATGGTCTTAGGCCTCTCAGGTTTCTCCTGGAAACCTCTTACTCTGCCTAGGTTATCAACCTCAACTACACCCAGATACTTTGCTTTTTCTTTCTCCATCTCTACAACACTAACTGTTAAATCTGCATCAACCTGACGGTGAAAATCTATCATATTATAATAGTTCATCTTATAAATATGGTCACCTGCTAAAATCAAAATCTCATCCGAGCAGTCCATCTCAACCGCATAAAAATTCTGGTAAATTGCATCTGCTGTGCCTAAATACCAACTTTCGCCAATTCTCTGCTGTGCAGGTAACAATTCAATAAACTGGCCTAATTCAGAAGGCAGGATATTCCACCCTAAACGGATATGTCTATGTAGCGAGGCGGATTTATACTGAGTAAGCACATAAATACGGCGCAGACCTGAGTTGATACAATTGCTCAGGGTAAAATCAATGATTCTATAAATGCCTCCGAAGGGGACCGCGGGTTTGGTTCTATCTCGGGTCAAAGGATAAAGCCGTTCGCCTTTACCACCGGCCATAATAAAAGTTAAAACCTTGCGCATCATTTTAGAAATGCTCCTATAATTCCTTTTCTTACCATCATCACTGCTATAGCTGCAAGTAATATATACATGATTTTAGAGAACGCGCGTGTGCCACCTTGTCCCAAAAATCGCATAATTAGATCTGCCTTAACTAAACAGACCCAGGCTATAAACATATTCAGAATCAATGAGATAAAAGTAGGGATAATCCCGAAAGCGTCAACCAGCATAAGCGTAGTGGTCAATACTGCTGGCCCTGTTATTAAAGGCGTGCCTAAAGGAAAAACTCCTGCATCTTTGTCATGACTAATATAAATATTGGTTTTGCTGACTGCAGGAAGCAGAAGACGCATGGAAATAATAAATAAAAGCGCTCCTGCGGCAATCTGAAAATCAGCAATTGTAATACCCAGCAACCTCAATATTAATTTCCCTACGCACATAAATATTATAGCCACGGATGTGGCTGTAGTAACTGACTCAGCAATAATTCTTTCTTTCTGCTTATCTGTAAGCCCTTCTACCAACGAGACAAAAATAGGGATATTGCCAATCGCATCCACTGCCACAAATATAGGAATAAATGTAAGGAGAAAAATTTCCGTCATATTTAACATAGATTTTAATTATACTACTTGAAACCATCTGCTTCAAGTAGTAATTTGCGGAGCATCTTCAATTTTATTAATTAAGAGCAAACACAGGAAACTGGTTAAAGACGATAGAACAATCAGCCACCTTAGTCCTACCAAAGGCAGTAAAAATGCGCCTGATAAATTACTTGCAACCAGCGCTAAATTACTAATGCTGCACAGTAGCGCAAAAGAAGTAGCCTCAAGACCGGCAATAGTGCTTCTGGCCATAAAGTCCATAACCATTAAAAAGATAAACATTCCTATAAAACTGTATATCACATCATAAATAATTGCGCTGATAGGCGTATAATAAAGATAACTTAAGCCGGTTACGGCGCCTAAAAATACTGAAAAGAAGAGCCATTTTTTTAACTTAATATGTTGGCTAAATCTATAATATAACCCCGCGCCGATGACTGAAAAAATCGTGCTAATTGTCCCTAATGCCCCAATCCAGGTTTTAGACCATTTAAATGCATCTCTCTGTATAAAAAAAAGCGGCGTCCCAAAAGAAGGGGAATACTTGTATAGAAAGATAAATAAGCCCACAATGAGCAATTTTTTATTGGTGAATAATTTTTTTAAATCTAAAAATAAGCCTGAAGAGGTCTTGTTCTGCAAAGACGCATCCTCTTTATAGAAATATGCGGCAACGCCCACTAATATGTAAACAGGGATTAAACACAAAAATGCTAATTGGTATCCCCATTTTTCTGCAAGATAGCCTCCTCCTATTCCGGTAAGTAGTCCCGCAATGGTAATAGATATCCATTGGACGCTTTGAATTTTACCTGTAGCATTATATTTTTTGCCTTCCACGCACATAATGCCATCTACCGCCACATCGCGAAAGGCAGTATTGGCTGAATTTATTATTAATGTAGTAACCAAAATAATAAGCGGTAACTGCCTTAATCCCAAAAGTAAAGCCAAAAATATATCAAAAACAAGGGCTATAAAAATCCAGATTCTTTTATTAAAAAAATTATCAATGATATAGCCAATTAAAGGCTTTACTAACCAGGCAGAAGTAGTGATACTTGCGATAACCATAATTTTCTGAGGTGAAAAACTGAGGGTCTCTTTTAGATAATAAAACAACCCTTGGGAAGGAAGCCCTTCAAAACCTTGCGTAAAATAAACTGTGCTACTTAAGGCAAAAATCCAGAATATTTTTTTATTCATTTAAACAAAAAAGTTGGCTTCGGTAATAACCTATGTCACAAAAAAACTACCAGTTTAAGTGGTAGTTCTCCTTTTTCCTCTTATTTCTTACCTTAATATTATTGTGCTTTAGGCACACCCGCGTTATCTTCTTGCTCTAGAGGAGTTGGTAACGGTGTAACTTGCGGCATCTCCTGTGATTTTGCGGTTTCTTCAGAAGTCGTATTTTCTGTTTCAGTTTCTACCTGTTCAGCAGGTTCCTGGGTCTTGATATTTCGTATTAAAGACCGACTTTGCCTTGCTGATAACAAAGCCAGACTGATACAAGTAATAAAAAATAAAATAGCCAGCGTAGTAGTTGTGCGGGTAAGAAAAGTATTTGTCTTTGTGCCAAACATGGATTCTACTCCGGAAAATCCCTCTACCAGACCCCCGCCCCGGCCTGCCTGAATCAGAATTACGCCAATAAGCAAAAGGCAGACAATTAAATGTATAGCAATTACTAAACCCATTATTTTTTTACCTCACTTGCCTTCTTGACAATTGTGACAAAAGACTCTACCGAAATACTTGCACCCCCTACCAAAGCACCATCCACATCAGGCTGCTCGATTAGTTCAGTGATATTTTCTGGTTTTACGCTTCCTCCATACTGTATTCTTATGTTTTGCGCAATATCTTTATTATACATCTTGGCTAACAAATCGCGAATATATTTTTGCGCCTCTTGCGCTTGCTCGGCTGTAGCGGTTCTACCTGTACCTATAGCCCAGACTGGTTCATAGGCAATTACAATCTTTTCTATCTCTTGTATACCTATATCTTTAAGACCATTTTCAACATGATCAACTAATACTTTAAAAGTCTGGCCCTTTTCTCTTTCTTGGAGTGTCTCTCCCACGCAAACAATAGGCGTTAAATTATGTTTTAAAACCGCTTTTATTTTTTTATTTACTGACTCATTGGTCTCTGCGAAGTAAAGTCTACGCTCAGAGTGACCAATAATTACAAAATTGCAACCTACATCTTTAAGCATTTTTGGCGAAACCTCGCCCGTAAAAGCTCCTTCATCTTGCCAGAAAACATCCTGGGCACCTAACTGTATATCTGAGCCGGCGATTACCTCAGAAACCTCGCTTAATACTGTAAATGGTGGACAAAGCACTACTTCAATATTTTGATAATCTAAATCAAACAGTACACGCTTCAAACCATTGGCTAATTCTATAGCTTCGGTTACGGTTTTATACATCTTCCAGTTTCCGGCAATAACGCTCTTTCTCATGCTATTTATTAGCTAAGGCTGCTATACCAGGCAAGGTCTTTCCTTCTAGAAACTCAAGACTTGCTCCGCCACCCGTGGAAATATGGGTCATTTTATCTTCTAACTTGAATTTGGCCATGGCTGCAGCTGTATCTCCGCCACCAATGATAGTTGTGGCTTTTAGCGAACTGATAAATTTAGCGATTTCTTTTGTGCCTTTACTGAAAGCATCCATCTCAAAAATGCCCAAAGGACCATTCCAGACAATAGTTTTGGCTATCTTTAACTTATTCTTAAATAACTCAATTGATTTAGGCCCGATATCAACTGCTATCTTTCCTTCTGGAATGTCTTCTCCTACTATTTCGGTCTTGGCATTTGCCTCAATGGTATCAACTACAACATTATCAATAGGTAATATAATCTCTTTATTAAGTTCTTTGGCTTTAGCTAAAATACTTAAAGCTTTATCTAATTTATCTTTCTCTAGTTTTGAGTTACCAATATTTTTTCCTTGCGATTTTAAAAATGTGTAAGCCATTCCACCGCCAATTAAAACCGCGTTGCATTTAGGAAGTAGATTCTCAATTACGCCTATCTTATCTGAAACTTTAGCGCCGCCCAATATAACCATAAAGGGATGCTGAGGATTTTGTATGGCATTGCCTAAATATTTAATTTCCTTTTCCAGTAAAAATCCAGCTGCTGCTTTAAGATAGTGCGCTACCCCTTCAGTAGAGGCGTGGGCGCGATGTGCAGTTCCAAAGGCATCGTTAATATAAACATCAGCGAGGGCTGCCAGTTGCTTAGCAAAATTGGCATCGTTGGCTTCTTCTTCCGGGTGAAACCTCAAATTCTCTAAAAGAATTAATTTCTCCTTGGAGGCCTCAATTTCTTTTTTGATATCGTCTCCTATGCAATCCTTTAAAAATCTCACGGGCTCCCCTAAAAGTTCTTGTAATCTTGCTGCTATAGGTTTGAGGCTATATTTCTCTACACGTTTACCATCAGGTCTGCCTAAATGGCTCATCAGGATAATTTTCTTAGCGTTATTCTGCAAAATAAATTTTAAAGTAGGTATTGTTGCCTTGATGCGCGTATCATCAGTAATCTTTAAATTCTCATCTTGCGGTACATTAAAATCTGCCCGGACTAATACAGTTTTATTTTTTAGGTCAATATCTTTTATCGTAAGCTTACTCATTTCTTACTCTTCTTATTTTTTAGAGGGTATAATATATCTTAAAATATGACTATTGTCAAACGAAAATTTTGTGGGGTAGGATTAATAATTAATAAGAGGAAAATTTTATTTTCCCGAAGTGTCCCTTATTGCACATTAAACTGAGTTGTGGCAGTTTTATCAGAAGAAGATATGTAAACTTTTGCGGGATGGCAACATTTCGCATCCATATGATCAATGCTATCTTGAACCTCTTGCGAATTCCACAAAACCGATGTGCTATACCCTGCTGCACCCCCGCCTACCAAAAAACCAGTGATAGCTCCAAATACTGCGATATTTTGTCCGCTGAAGTTTGCGTCTGAAGAAGTTACCATTACGTTCACACGTTGTGGCGGGGATACGAAGCTAATAAATGAATCTTCGGCAGTAGCAGTATTCATAAGGAAAGGATTGGGGCCATAGGCAGTTCCCGGCACATCTCCACTTGACTCTAAGAGATATGGAATAAATGTCAAAGCAATCTGCTCTGAGCTAGTGTTAGAAGTAGAAGTAGTGGTAGTGGTAGTGGGTGGCATTTTATCGCATTGACTAAAACAAAAATCCATTTTTAAGCAAAACGTTACTAATACTATCAGTATAATGATTTTTTTCATCGCCAAAACCTCCTTTTTAAAATTCATAGATTATTCCACCAGTATAAACATATTGGTTAAAATTATAGGTGGGAATATTGGAAATATCCCGATTATAATCATAACGGGCATATGCTCTTAAACCGCGATAAAATGGCAAAGGGCGACTGAATTGTACGCTCATTATATCAATATGGTCTTTACGTACAAATTGAAAACCTGTTCCTGCCAAACTATTGGGGTGATTATAATGCACCATGGTGCGTGTATAATTAACTTCGCCGACGATTTTGAAAATTAACGGATGCTCTAAACCAATAGAATAGGCATTGGAGTAAAAATCAAAATCCATGCCATCTGCACGATTCCAGGTATGTGCGTAACCCCATAAAACATTAAGTTGAGTTTTAGGCACGTGTATATAACTAGTTAAGCCCAAGTTATGCGAGAAGCCATCGCGGTTTTGTACTGAAGGAGTATCAAAGTAATAATCACCGTATCTACAACTGTAAGCTAATTCTGTGGCTAGCCAATCAGTGGCACGATATACCATCGCTGGTCTTAAGCCGATTTGATTGCGAAAATTTGAACCACCAACTTGCGTATATTCATTACTAAACCGAATTGAAGTAGACAAATTCCGGTTAAAGTTATGGCGGTGAGTGGTAAAAAAGTAATGGTCCAGTAGGTTTGCTGAAGAGAGATGTTGGTATAAATCTACGACAAGATTATAGCCAGCAGTCACTGCATCTTTAGTAGTTAGCTGCCATTCATAACTACCAGTTAAACCTAATCGCTCAAATGTTGCATCAGTATGCGAAATATCACTGGGTATGACCAGCTCATCTCCTAGATTTATGACATTGGAGTTATATCCTGCTGCAGATGAGAAGTTTAATTGCCAGGGTTTCGGCCTTAAGATTATTTTCGTGAGTGTCTGGCCTAAGCTTGAATCCGGAGATTCCACCAAAATTTTACGCAGATGTTCTTTGGCTACCTCAGGATTGTTACGCAGTTCTTCTAATGCAGCTAAATAAAATTCTACTGTGGGTTTAAGCCGCGGGTCCCGACGAAGTGCGTCGTTTAGTGCTGCCTCAGCTTTACTATAATTTTTTAACCCCAAATAAGCACGGCCTAAAAACTCGCTGGTCTGACCCCGACCCGGATGCGCTACTTCATATTTTTCTAACTCTGTGATTGCCTCATTAAAGCGCTGTAGTTTTAGCAAACTCCAACCTCTTTCAAAAGAAAGGTCGCTATTTCTACAGCCCATACCTATAGCTCTACTCAGCTGCTCCAATGCTTTCTGGTGACGGGCCATACGGTTTAAGGTCGCTCCCTGAAAAAATACTGCTTCTGCATCCGCCGGATCAGCTTTTGAAGCCGCCTCAAATTTTTGCAAGGCTTTTTCATACTGCTGCTTAGCTAAAACTGTTGCACCTTCAAGAACTAATTTTTCTGATTCAGGAGAGGCGAGCACCTGTATAGGTAAAATAAAAACACAAAAAATAATTAGTAACAAAAACCAATACTTATAATAACTCTTTATTATCATCTTCCTCTCCTTTTTTATATCTTTAAAAAACAAAAATCCCAAGCACATGTTTTTATTACTTTTACTTGGGATATTTCTGTGGCCTTGCTTTTATAAAAATATTTGCAAGCCTCTTTTTAATTGTGGTATTTTCGAATATTATTATATAATAAAAAAAATAAAAGTCAAGCAGGTCTAAAGGAACTTTTCCTAGCAATAAGAAGTAAAATTAAGCTACTTAATTTAAGCATTACCATAACCAGACAGGTATTAAACAGCCCTAATATAGGCAAGAAAACAATCCCTCCAAATATTCCCGCCAGCCAACCGCCTATTAGGTCTGCACTGTAAAATAACCCCGCAGTTTCCCCTGCGGCATCTTTCTTGCCTAAATAAATTTTACAGGCGAGGGGGAACTCAAAACCAAGAAGGGCTCCTGAGCCAAAGAATAGAATGTAGAATATTATTGCTGAATAGTTGATAGTTGGCATAACTTGGGTTAAAACCCAGGCCAACAAGAAAGAAAAGAAAATTATAAGCGCCTCTGCCTTAAAAAATAAACCGAGTAAATTATTCATCTTTTCCGCAAAGCGCCTGCCCCAGATACTGCCTAAGGCAATTCCTCCCATAAATATACTGATAAGTATTCCTATTTTATAATAAAGATAACCGCAATAAACC